>DNSU01000188.1:5470-8795 GCA_003499585.1 Cyanobacteria bacterium UBA9579
AGGATTTTGATGAAAAATCCTTTTAACTTTTAAAGTCTGCTTCTTAACAAAGCGGGAGCGTATAACCAGCAATTTAACATTAAATATTATATTTTAACCTATATAAATGCTCCTGAGTGATGGCTTTATCAACAGGAATATCCCAATGGTCATGAGGTAAACTCTCTGCAAAAAGCTGCTCAGGTATAGGAACAATTTTGAGACAATCTTTCCTTAATCCGGGAATAAACCTGTCATAAAAACCTGCTCCATAACCAAGCCTATGACCTTTTTTATCCACCATTAAAGCAGGAATAATTGCCACATCAATAATAGCAGGATCAACTATTTCCTGTCCTTCATACGGTTCATAAACTCTCCACTTATTTTTAACCAGCATATCTCCAAACTGGTATTTATGTATGATAAGCCCCCTGGAATACATATCTACTCTGGGTAAATACCAATTCTTTGAATTGTCTTTATAAAGTTCTATTAAATTAATTTCATTATCAAAAGGATAAAAACTTAATATATTTTTAGAAAATCTGAAGAAATCCTGTCTTTTAAAATTATCACAAATTTCCTGACTGATAGTGTTAATATCCAACTCAAGTCTAGCCCTTTTGGCATATTCTCTATATTCTTTTTTAGTTTTAAAATTCAAATTTAAATTCATAAGTAATTAATCTTTTGTAACACTATCAAAAAAATATTTTCGATTTTCAGAAAATACTTTATACTATATCTTAGAGATATTTTAAAACAACATTAAGGGAATAAATAGAATGGATAGAAAAAAATTCTGTCACAAACTAAAAAAAGCAAGAATTGAAGCAGGATTTAAACAGGAAGATGTAGCAAAATACATGAATCTCCCTATATCTGCAATTTCCGTTATGGAATCAGGGGCAAGAAAAGTAGATGTATTTGAGCTTATAAAACTATCTGATTTCTACAATAAACCTGTAGAATGGTTCTTCCATGAACATAATAGTAATTTAAGAAGACGCTGGTATGACCTTGATCCTGTACTGTCAGAAGCAATAGAATTATTAAGACAAGCCCCTACAAGACTTCAAAGAAGCGCAGCTTCCGGCATAATAGGCTTTTTAAAACAGGCAGATTTTGATACCAAAAGATAATTATTAAGTATATTTAAGATTTATCCAGATCCTGCACGTTTTTGTCTCTTAATAGATAATTATGTATTAAAGTTTTGAGTAGAGTTTATTAAACTCTACTTTTTTAGTAGAGTATAAAAAGTTAGTAATAATATTATCTAGCACATTTAATTTATTGGTGTCACGAAAACAACTGGACTTAATCTGAAGTTATGAAGTAACATTTGAACACTGCTAGAAAAATTATAATAATTTAGGAAAAAACACATGGGTGCAGAAAATAATTCAAAAAACTTTGCAAAAACACTTAATTTATTTGATGCTGTAGCTATCGTTGCCGGGGCAATGATTGGTTCCGGGATTTTTATAGTATCTTCCGATATAGCTAAAGATGTACAGTCAGTAGGTTTATTATTGTTAGTCTGGTTTATCGCAGGAATCATGACAATTATAGGAGCATTATCATACGGTGAATTCGCTGCAAGTCTACCCGAAGCTGGCGGGCAGTATGTTTATATCAGGAAAGTCTGGGGTGAAATTTCAGGATTTTTATACGGCTGGACATTATTCCTTGTAATTCAAACAGGCTCAATTGCTGCTGTTGGAATTGCTTTTGCTAAATTCCTCGGAATCTTATTCCCGGTTGTAAGCGCTTCAAATCACTTATTTACTCTGTACAATTTTACAATATCATCTCAGCAACTTGTTGCTATTATATTGATTATTTTTCTTACCGGAATAAACTTACAGAGTGTCACACTGGCATCTCGTATTCAAAATACAGTTACAGTGACTAATATTTTAGCATTATCAGGAATAATTATTTGTGGTCTCTTAATTGGCTTAAAGGGAGATATTATAAGCGGGAACTTTTCTGCCATCCTAACATTGCCTCAATTAGACACTAATATTTATTCAATAATTGGAATAGGACTCGTAGGTTCATTATTCGCCTTTGATGGATGGAATAATCTGACATTTATCGCTGCTGAAATTAAAAATACGGAAAAAAATCTACCCCTTGCCTTGTTCTTTGGAACAGGAATAGTGGTGGTTCTTTATTTCCTGACAAATTTAATCTATTTATCAGCATTATCACTAAATGATATCCAGAATGCACATAATGGCATAGTTGGTGCAACTTTTATGCAATCATTATTTGGCACATATGGGAAAGTTGTAATATCAGTTATTATTCTTATAGCAGCTTTTGGATGCGTAAATAGCATGGTCTTAGCTGGCCCAAGAGTATTTTATGCCATGGCAAAGGATGGCCTGTTCTTCAAAAAACTTGCTACTCTGGGTGAAAAATCAAATGTACCAGAAAATTCCTTATTCCTGCAATGCTTCTGGTCTATTGTACTAGTGATGAGCGGTACATTCTCCCAACTGCTAGATTATCTAATCTTTGCTTCACTGTTATTTTATATAATGACTATAGGTGGATTATTTATATTCAGGAGAAAATATCCTGATATACCAAGACCGTACAAGGCTTTAGGGTATCCATACTTACCAATTATATACTGTGCAATTGGTATATTCATTGAAATAAATCTCCTAATTCACAAGCCGCTTTATACCTGGCCGGGTTTAATTATTGTATTAACAGGTATTCCTGTATACTACTTCTGGAAAAAATTCAGCAAGGTTGATTTACAGGAAATCACAGAAGAAATACAGGATCTTGACTAAATTTCCTGGTTTACTGGTTACTAAAATAATAGGATTATAAGGAATATGCCTAATAATAAGATTAAAACGATAATTGTATTTATTATTTTTCTAGTAAGCATTGTTTTGCTTTTAACCCAATTTAAAAATAAGTCTGATAAAAATCATATTCATATATCCTGTTCACGCACAATACGACCAGTAGTTGAAAAAGTTGCCAACTTATATACCCAAAAATATAAGCAGACAATATATATAGAAGATTTTGAAATAGATATTAATGCAGTTAATATCCTTTCAGACAAATATGATTTAGCATTTACCACTAAAACTAATGAAAATCCGTTACTGGATCATACAACTATAGGTTATGATTCACTTGTTATAATTGTAAATTCCAAAAACCCCTTAAACGAACTTAATAAACAGACATTAAATAACATATATACTAAAAAAGTCAAAAGCTGGCAGGAAGTAACCAGCTGGAACGAGCCTATTTTAATCTCTTCCGAAAAAACAGGCAGCAATTCAGCCAGATTATTTGAGCA
>DNSU01000188.1:8865-10616 GCA_003499585.1 Cyanobacteria bacterium UBA9579
ATTATTTGAGCAATACAGTGGATTAACAAATCCTGGAAGAGAAAAAGGAATTAATGGTCACATCTCACAAGACACTCACATAGCAAATTCAGCCTTAGAATCCATAGGGTTTGTAAGTAGAATTCCCGGGGCGATAGGATTTACTTCTCTGGAAGCAGCTTTATACTCGAAAAAGCAAGGTTTAGCTATAAAAATACTAACTCTTAATGGTGCTTATCCTAATAAAGAAAATATTATAGACAATAAATATCCTATTAAGTCAGAGCTTAATCTTATTTACAAGAAAGATAATGTTAAAATTAAAGATTTTGTGGAGCTAGCCTTAAGTCCTCAAGGACAAAAGATAATCCAAGAACAGGATTTCATACCAGTAATCACCTATAAATAGGTTTATTTACGAATAATAATAATTGATGCAAGAAACAGTACTGCGGTTGCTATATCAGCATTCTGCCATATAGTACGTGTTAAGTGAATATGGGCAACAGGATTAAACAGTACAGCAATACTTGCAAAAATAATACATCCTAAAACTCTAATCCATAAAGACTTGTCAACAAGCTTAAAAGCCTTAAATGCTGTCATTGCTGCTACTATAAATACCAGCCAGCGCAAAAGCATATAATATGAGTCAGGATGAATATCAAGAGCCCAAAACAAAAGCCCCGCTACAACAATACGCACAATTATAAAAAACAATGAATTAATATTTAAGCTGATCATAATAAATCCTATAATTATCGATCTATACGTGTAAGTTTATTTTAACTTAAGAAGTTATCTCCTTGAGCATAGAATAATTATACTAGTTTTTAGAAAAACATGAAGAAATTGCATTATTCCTCACTACTTTATTTCATTAATTTTAACAATATTCAGGTGGAGATGTTATTTCCCCCTGAATAATTACTTAACAGAGTATCAGAATCCCTTTTGTTTTTTACGTTGTCCTTAAAAAGCAACTTTTTTTATGTTTTAATTTTAAGTTATTGAATACAAGGCAGGAAAAACTCATGAGTGAAGAAAATAACCCAAAAAGCTTTACAAGGACATTAAATTTATTCGATGCTACATCCATAGTTGCCGGTGCGATGATTGGTTCAGGAATATTTATAGTATCATCCCAGATTGCAAGGGATGTCCAATCCGCAAGCCTGCTTTTGCTTGTATGGCTATTGGCAGGGATAATGACTCTTATAGGAGCTTTATGCTATGGAGAATACGCTGCCAGCTGGCCGGATGCCGGCGGGCAATATGTTTATATTAAAAAAATATGGGGAGAAATAACAGGATTTGTATATGGATGGAGCTTATTTCTTGTAATTCAGACAGGTACAATCGCAGCTGTTGCAATTGCTTTTGCTAAGTTTCTAGGGATTTTACTCCCTATTGTCAGTTCTTCCTATAAGTTAGCAAGTTTTTATGGACTTTCTATCAGTACACAGCAATTAGTAGCAATATTTATACTTGTTGCTCTTACAGCTGTAAATGCAAGAGGTGTAAAAGATGCATCTTTTACACAAAATATCTTTACTGTTGCAAAAGTTCTAGCGCTTTTAGGAATTGTTTTTTGCGGTATTTTCTTTGGATTAAAGCCTGAAGTCATAAGTGCTAATTTTTCTAATGCCTTAAGTGCTCCTGACATAAACATAAGTGTGTTCTCGGCTGTTGCAATAGCAATGGTAGGTGCAATTTTTGCTGCGGATGCATGGAACAATGTGACTTTTATTGCAGGAGAAATTAAAAAACCT
>DNSU01000188.1:10697-17829 GCA_003499585.1 Cyanobacteria bacterium UBA9579
TGCAGGAGAAATTAAAAAACCTGAAAGAAACCTGCCATTTTCATTGTTTTTAGGATCAGGAATAGTAATAACCCTGTATTTACTTACCAATTTAATATATTTATTTGTTTTACCAATGGCAAACATTCAGACCGCAACAGAAGATATAGTCGGTGCCACTCTTATGCAGGCTATATTCGGAAATCCCGGACAAGCAATAATCGCAGTAGTTATCCTGATATCAGCTTTTGGCTGTTTGAATGGCATGATTTTAGCCGGGGCAAGGGTATATTACGCAATGGCAAAAGATGGTCTGTTCTTCAAAAAGCTGGCTATTCTTGGTAAAAAATCACAGGTGCCTGAAAATTCTTTATATCTTCAATGTTTTTGGGCCTCAGTTTTAGTAATGAGCGGGTCATATTCAGCCATTTTAGACTATGTAATATGTACTACCCTGATATTTTACATTTTAACTATCGGTGGAATATTTTTAGCCAGAAAAAAATACCCTGATATTCCAAGACCGTATAAAGCTGTAGGTTACCCTTATTTTCCAATAATCTACTGCATACTGGCTGTATATGTAGTAGCAAATCTACTGATATACAGACCTGAAACCACCTGGCCAGGTTTCATCCTGGCAGCAACAGGCATACCTGTTTATCTATTCTGGAAAAGAAAAAACACAGCAAAAGATCTGGAACTTCAGGATATTAAGGATCTATCCTAAATATGCTTTTTATAGTGGAATATAAAATGATTTATAATATCTTCCTTTGAAACACTATAGATATCATCTTCATCATAACTTCTAATCGAGCTTTTAGGAATATCTTCCCTGATTATGTTTCCTTCCAGATACTTTATGTCAATCCAAACAGTGACTTCATCAGGTGATACAACTGTATAAATAAATCTTTCGGAACAATATGCTTCACTAGTGTCATATTCTATATTTAATGTGACTGAATTCTGAGGAATATCTATTCCAAGCTCTTGAGATACGGTAATATTGCGATTATATTTTTCAAGTTCACTTTTTAACTCTTCAAAAGCAGGAGTGACCTTAGATAAGAAGAAATTTATCACTTCCTCCTTCATTTTCAGGTATTCCTGATATTCTAAACAGGATCTTTCCCGTTGATTTTCTCTTTGAGCCTCTCGTTGACTGAATAAACTCCCTAAATCTTCTTTCCAGTCCATATATTATCCCTTTATTGAGATTTGAATATTGATAATAAATTAGTATATCATGGTATTTCCAGTAAAAGCTATGGTTTAAGGACTATATCTCTAATCTTTCTACCTCTCTTCTTCTAAGATAGAATTTATCAATCTCAACCACTAAAACAACTATAGAAGCCACGAGAATGGTAATTATCCAGGTTGTAAGGCTAAGTTCAGTAGTATGAAATACAAATTGTAAAGGCTTGAAAGTTATAACAGCAATCTGAGCAAGTACTGCTATAGTCAGACTTACAAACAAGAATGAATTTGTAAAAGGATTCATCCTGAAAACAGACTTTCTAAATGAACGTGAATTCCAGACTTGAAAAAACTGGAAAAATACAATAGTATTTAATGCTGTTGTTCTTGCATAAGTCAAGCTGACATCTCTTTGTAATTCATACCAATATAATAGCAACGTTCCTGCTGCTATAACCAAAGCTATAACAATTATTCGATTAAATAACAGTTTATTAATAATATTTTCTTTAGGGTTTCGCGGAGGTTGTTTCTCAATATCTTTCTCTCCTGGCTCATAAGCTAACGCTACATCTTGTAATCCGTTAGTAACAAGATTTACCCATAAAACCTGAGTGGCAAGAAAAGGCAGGGGAAGATTAAAGATTAAACTGAATATAACTGCTAATGCTATTCCAATACCTGTTGGAACAAGAAAGAATGTAACCTTGCGAATATTGTCAAAAATTATCCTGCCGACCTTAACAGCTTCAAATATAGAGGCAAAGTTATCATCTTTTAATACCATATCTGATGCTTCTTTCGCGACATCAGTACCTATTTTACCCATAGCCACACCAATATTTGCTTTCTTTAAAGCGGGTGCATCATTTATCCCATCACCGGTTACTGCTACAACATTACCCTTATTTTGTAGAGCTTCTATAATCTCCAGCTTATGATGAGGTGAGACTCTGGCATATACTGAAATCTTTTCTACATTTTTATCAAGAAACTCTTTTCCATTTTCATCTATTTCCTGCCCTGTGATTACCATATCCCCGTCTTTATATATACCTATCTGCTTAGCAATGGTAGTGGCAGTAAGTTTATGATCGCCGGTAATCATAACTGTCTTAATTCCGGCTCTTTTAGTTCCTTTTATAGCTTCAACAGCACTTTCTCTTGGCGGATCAATAATCCCCTGAAAGCCCACGAGTTCTAAATCAGTTGTTGACTCTTTTTCAAGATTAACTTCTTCAGGACAAGCACGTATACGCTTGATCCCAAACCCTAAAGCTCTCAAGCCCTTTTGTGCCATATTTATATATTGATCCGAGTATTCTTTTTTATAATTATCTTTTGAAAAATCAAGTATTTGTTCAGGTGCACCTTTAACAAATATCACACATTCATCACCCTCCTGATACATAATTGCCATATATTGCCTTTTTGAGCTAAATGGAATTTCATCAACAAGTTTATATTTATATTCTTTTTCCTCAATGTTAATTCCATATTTCATTGCAGACACGATTAAGGCTGCCTCTGTGGGATCTCCTTTTATTTGCCATTCTTCATTTTCCTTATATAAGTCTGAAGAATTGCATAATAATCCTGTTAACAGAAGCTTGCATAATTCTTCATCCTCCTCAATTTTCTGTCCATTATGCAGAACCTCACCAGCAGGATCATAGCCAACACCGGTAAATTCAAACTCTTTACCATTAGCATAAGCTTTTACAACCGTCATTTTATTCTCAGTAATAGTACCCGTTTTGTCAGAGCATATATAATTACAACTTCCGAGCGTTTCAACAGCTATCAGCTTCCTGAGAATAGCATTTTTATCAGCCATCTTCTTTAGCCCAACAGCCAGAGTTATAGTAGCAACAATAGGTAACCCTTCAGGAATAACAGCTACAGTCATAGTTATTGCAAATAATACGATTTCATACAGAGTAATTCCTTGAATCAAGCCTATTATAACGACAAGCAAAGCCAAGCCAAAGCTTGCAACACCTATTTTCCGGCTAAGATCAGCAAATTTTCTTTGAATAGGGGAATATTCTTTAGTAGTAGTTTTTACCTGTCTGGATATCTTACCTAATTCTGTTTTTTCTCCTGTTCTTACTATTACCCCTTTGCCTCTGCCATTGGTGATAACTGTTCCCATAAAGGCCATATTTTTCTGATCGGCAACAGGAAGGTTTTCTCTATCAATAACTTCTATTTTCTTGTATACAGGAAGCGATTCTCCGGTAAACATTGATTCATCTATCTCAAGTTCTTTTGCTTCAAACAATCGTACATCAGCAGGAACTTTATATCCTGCTGATAAAGTAACAATATCACCTGGAACTATATCTGTGGCATTAATTCTATCCTCTTTACAGTTTCTGACTACAAATGCTTTTTGAGTAACCAGCTTTTTTAATGCCTGCATAGCTTTTTCAGCTTTATATTCCTGAAAAAAACCAACAATTGCATTTAGTATAACTATAACTATTATTACAATAGTATCGATATAATGCTGAATTAACAGTGTAAACACAGCCGCAAACAAAAGTATATATATTAATGGACTTGTAAATTGATGCAATATCAGCTTCCATAAAGGATGTTCTTCTTTCTCCTCTAAAGAATTAGTACCATATATTTTTAGCCTATTCTGGGCTTCTTCATCAGAAATTCCCCGATATGAAGTATCGAGCTCTATGAAAGTCTCATCTATCGCTTTTTTATAATATGTTCCTATTTCCAATTATCTCTTCTCCTTAATATATAAGAGTAACTGATATCAATTACTCTTATATGCATTTTCTATTGTAGATAACCTGATTAAATACAGATTATCTTTCAGGTTTTTGAGTAAAAACCGGCTGGTAAAATTGATAGTTTAAGACTTCATAAGCATCATAAGCATTACGATTTTCTGAAATTGGTGTTAATTTAGTTTCATACAAGGTTGAATCCTGCTCTTTAAGATAATTTGCTACATCTTCAGCAGCTCTAACTCCTTTTCCATCAATCATATCATGTATTTTACTCATATCATCCTGAGTTAAATGAATTGTATATCCATCAACATTTAATACATGAACATTTTGTTCTGCGTTAAATTCTAATGTGACGTTGCGTCTTCTAAGCATAGTCTATCTCCCCCCTAAATAGTAATGCTATATTTTAAATGCTCAAAACTAACTTAACCATAACCAATTAAGCAGACTTTAAGTTTAAAATTAATCGCTAGAGAATAAAAGGCTTTATATCTGTATAGAACAGCTCTTCTAACTGCTGTTCATTCAAATCTGTCCATGTTTCACTGTCTTGTGAGTATCGGTATTTATGGCTATCTTCATCATAATAAATTTTTAGATGCATATAATCCTCTTTCTTAGGAGAATCCCCATGAACAGGAATACTGGGCTTATTAACTATAACATTGGCATTTGGATCTTTTTTTAAATAGATATTCGGTCCGTGTTTTCTAATTGTTTTCTTAAATTCTTCTATTTCCATAACCAATTCCTCATCTTAATTAGAAAACATTAAAACAACATAATCATTATTTTATGCTTCAATTGTCTATACTGATGTAAGATACTTGAACTGTGTTCTAATTAAAAAGCAACAAAAACCACCCTTTTCGTTGTTTAATACTTATTTTTATATAAAAAGTTTATGTAATTTATTAATTTGCTATCAAAAATAATCCTGTTCTTATTTATAGTATATGTAATAAAAATCAATTGGAGATCTCAAAATATGAATAACATACAAGAAAGAAGAGTTATTGCTCCTGTTAATTTGGCACAATATCCTGGAACACAAATCAATCAGCCAAATATTTTTACCCAAAGTCAATTTGACAGTATTTCTTTTAGTGGTAAAGTTTCTCAAAAATTATCTAGCAAGCTGGTAGAAAAATTTTCTAACAAGCTAAAACTGGTTTTAGCAGCTATTGCGGGTCCCGAATATTATGTTAGAGATATAAAAACATTAGCTCATAATGAAACTGTAGAGTTAATGGCAAAAAATCCAAAAGGTGCACTGCAAAAAGCAAAACACTTACTCCAAATTAATAAACAAACAATAAAAGAGACAGTAAAAAGAGGTTATTTGAATTCTAGTGATAATAACGCCTGGTTAATAAGCACTTATAATCTTGTAGGTACTATTAATGGAAAATTAGGCAAAAGAAGTCAGGAATTTTTAAATTACGCTAAAGGTTATGAAACGTACTTGAAGACTGGAAACAGAGCCAAAGCTACACCTATGTTCAAGCATATTTCAGATAAAATGATAAAAATGGCAGAAGAAGGCAACAAGCCAGATTTAGCAAATAAAATAAAAACAGAAGTTAAGAAATACTCTGCAAAAATATAAATACAAATCTATAATTGCTTATAGAGAGAACATTTAGATAAATGTTCTCTCTATAGCTTTAAATATACTTATAATTTATTGATTGGAATGGCAATTAAGACACTATAATATTGAAATTATTAGCCATTTTATTCACGCTACAAGAGATTCTCAAAAATGATTTTATAAATAAAAATAATCTGCAATGTATAAACAATAAAAGGGAGATAAAACTATGAATTTAACCAGCAATGCTTTTGCAGATAAAGAATTGATTCCTCCTCAATATACCTGTGATGGAGAAAACTACTCACCACCATTAAAAATTGAGAAAGTTCCTGAAAATGCAGAAAGTCTGGCACTAATAGCTGATGACCCCGATGCACCAAACGGTACTTTCGTTCACTGGGTGCGTTATAATATGCCATCAGACAAAAGAGAAATACCTGAAAGAACACCAACCATTCCACAATTGGCAGATAAAAGCCTACAGGGTAAAAATAGCTTTGGAAAAATCGGCTACGGCGGGCCATGTCCTCCGAGCGGGACACATAGATATTTCTTTAAACTTTATGCGCTTGATACGAGTCTGGATCTTAATCCCGATGCAACTACAAAGAAAGAACTCGAAAATGCAATGAGGGGGCATATTCTTTCTGAAGCAGAATTAGTAGGTCTTTACAGTCATTAAGTTATATTCAAATTCAATAATTCACTACAATTTGAATACATATAAAAAGTGATATTTTAAGATTATTTAAAATTACTCTAAAATCAATTGTTCTCCTCTGTAGTTCATGAAAAGATTGAAAAGTCTGGAATAGAGCAGGGGAAAAAGATGAATAGAGTTGAGTTTGTGACGAACGCAGGGGGCGTTTTCAAAACTAACAAGGGGTACAAAGGGCTTAATGGCACTGACAAAGATAAAATTTTTTGGGGCTTTCATTCTAAATACCAAGACAGTCACGGGATATATTCAGGAGTTCCCACTGATCAACTTATTCTTAGCAATCAAAAAAGTATTGAACACGTGACTCCAAAGAGTGTTCTTCAAAAATATTTGAGAAGAACTTCTGATAAAGCAACTTCACAAGGGGCAACAGTTAATCCTTTTAACCTTTTCCCGGCAGACAGAGATATTAATTCAAAAAGAGGGAACTCCCCTTTTGACTTTGATGGGGACAAAGTAGTAGTAAAATTTACAAGCCCCAAGTTTAAATTCAAAGATTTTGGCCTTGATAAAGATAATGAATGGGTAATCCCTAAAGAATCCAGAGGAGATATAGCCCGCTCCATTCTGTATATGAACTTAGTCTACAATTTAAAAAAGATATATGGCAATAAAACCGAAACATTAAAACAATGGGCTATACAAGATCCACCGAGCAAGGAAGAAACGGATTATAACGAATGGGTGAAAAAAAATATAGGCATTCAAAATCCATTCCTTTCCCCAAACGGAAAAGAATTACTAAAGGATGAAAGATTGCTTGAAGAACTTTCTTCTGATAAAAATTCTTCTGATCAAAAGCTTCCTGAGCATTTTCACAACTTTAACGATTTTAGATAACTAATATCTAAGAAGCTGTCTTGTTAAAGT
>DNSU01000091.1:0-194 GCA_003499585.1 Cyanobacteria bacterium UBA9579
GCGGGCAAGATTTTCGCAAAAATTAAACAAACGATGAGCTAGGCATGGCGTGTTTGAAAAAGTAGATAAAAAATTGGGGCCAAATGGCCACTGAAATTGTAGCCAGACGGACAGGAAATAATGCTGTATACTGATAAAGTTAGACCCTTGATAATTTAATAATAAGAAGGATCGTCATGCTGAACTTGTTTCAG
>DNSU01000091.1:271-3446 GCA_003499585.1 Cyanobacteria bacterium UBA9579
ATTGATTTAAAATTTATAATTTGTAATTTAAAATTATCTAGAGACCCTGAAACAAGTTCAGGGTGACGAATAAAGCTCAAATAATAAGACATAAATTTTTTTTTACTTTTATTTAATACTTAAACATTAACTTAAGTTAGGTATATTATCATTAAATTATTTAGTTTTAGCACTTTCTGCTTCGTTTATATTTTCGATCCCTTTAATTAAGGCATCGGGATTAAATGAAATGCTATCTATCCCCTGCCTTACAAGGAATTGGGCGAATTCCGGATAATCACTTGGAGCTTGTCCGCAAAGACCTATAGGCTTTCCTGCTTCTCGAGCTTTTTGAATTGCCATTGAGATTAAATACTTAGATGCCTCATCTTTTTCGTTGAATAAATCACTAACTATCTCAGAATCCCTGTCGATTCCAAGTGTTAGTTGTGTCAAATCATTTGAGCCAATGGAAAAGCCATCAAATATCTCAGCAAATTCTTTAGCCAGAATAACATTACTTGGTATTTCAGTCATTACATAGATTTCAAGACCGTGCTCTCCTCTTTTCAGGCCAAATTCTTCCATTGTTTCAATTACTTTTTTACCCTCATCTACAGTTCTGCAAAACGGAATCATTAACTTAACATTAGTTAATCCCATTTCATTCCTGACTACTTTCATTGCTTCGCATTCCAGCCTAAACCCTTCTTTATACCGTGGGTTATAGTATCTGGAAGCCCCTCTGAATCCAAGCATAGGATTGTCTTCTTCAGGCTCAAATTGATGGCCTCCAATAAGATTTGCATACTCATTAGTTTTAAAATCACTCATTCTTACTATTACATCATTTGGATAAAATGCAGCTGCAATAGTGGCAATAGCCTGGGAAAGTTTATCGATAAAATAATCTTCCTTATTCTCATACTGGCGTGTTAATTCTTCTATTTGTAGTTTTATCTTTTCATTTTGAAGTTCTTCGAATTTCACTAGTGCCATAGGGTGAATTCTAATGGCATTATTAATAACAAATTCAAGTCTCATTAGTCCTACACCACGATTTGGCAAGAATGAAAGATTAAATGCCTGTTCTGGATCACCTAAAATTAACATAACTGTAGTTTCTGGCATTTTTACCTGTCTTACATCCACTTCGTGTTCTTCCCAATCCAATATGCCGTGATAAATTTTGCCATTCTCACCTTCTACACAAGAGACTGTAACTTCTTCCCCATCCTGGATGGTTTTAGTAGCATTACCAGTACCAACAACAGCCACTGCACCAATTTCTCTAGCTACAATTGCAGCATGACTTGTTCTGCCACCTTTATTAGTAATAATAGCGGATGCTTTTTTAAGTATAGGATCCCAGTCAGGGTTTGTCATATCAGCTACAAGAACTTCTCCAGGTTGAAGCTTACCAGATTCTTCTGTTGAATTTAGTACTCTTGCTTTTCCTGCTGCGATTTTATTTCCTACGCTTCTACCTTCCGTAATAACTCGTCCTTTTTCTTTTAAAGTATAGGTATAAACTTTATATGGCTCTTTTTTTGCGCCATGAACAGTTTCAGGCCTTGCCTGAACTATAAATATTTCTCCCGATAACCCATCTTTTGCCCATTCAATATCCATAGGACGTCTATAATGCTCTTCTATTGTCATTGACCATTTTGCAAGCTTGATTATTTCTTCTTCCACAAGAATAAGCTGGTTCCGTTTTTCTTCAGGAGTATCTATGTTTACTGTCGTTGCCCCTAACTTTTGTGACTCCTGCTCCACATCCTCAGAATAAATCATGGTTTTGGATTTTGTGCCTAATTTTTTAGAGATTACTGCTTTTTTACCCATTTTAAGTGACGGTTTAAACACATAAAATTCATCAGGATTTACATTACCCTGAACAACATTTTCGCCTAATCCCCAACTGCCTGTCAGGAATATAACTTTTTCAAAGCCTGTTTCTGTGTCTATAGTGAAACCAACACCAGCACAGGCCAGATCCGATCTTACCATTTTTTGTATACCCAATGATAAGGCTACTTTCATATGTTCAAATTCATTGTCTTCTCTATATTTAATAGCCCTATCTGTAAAAAGGGATGCATAGCAACGCAGGCATGCTTCCATTAATTCATTTTCACTTTTAATATTTAAAAATGTTTCTTGTTGCCCGGCAAAACTTGCTGTTGGCAAGTCTTCTGCCGTTGCACTACTTCTCACTGCTACCTGTATAGGTTCATCATATTTACTGTTTAATTCTCTAAATGACTGCTTTATCTGCGTTTGAAGACCTTCCGGTAATTTTGCTCCAAGGATTGTATTTCTTGCCTGTTCACCTATTTCGTGAAGATTAGAAAATTCCTCTTTATCAAGATTATTCAGAATATCAGTTAATTTTTCTCGAATATTATTTTCATCCAAAAAATCCCAATAGGCCTGTGATGTAGTAGCAAAGCCATCAGGAACATTTACTCCTTTTTCTGATAATTTTTGGAACATTTCTCCTAACGAAGCATTTTTGCCCCCAACTTGAGCCACATTAGTCATATCTATTTCTGAAAATTGCATAATATAATTTGCCATAATCGCCTCCCTATTGATAGTTTGTCCAAATTATAAAAGAGCCTGAAGTTTTATACATCAGACTCTTATCTACAGATTAAAGTATTTTTTATTAATCTTTTATTTTTTCAATAATGTTTGTAGTTGATTTACCCTCAACAAAGGGTATAAATGCGACCTTACCTCCATTACTATGCACTATTTCAGTTTCTGGCAGAGTATCTAACGTATAATCACCGCCTTTTGCATAAATATCGGTTTTTATTTTGCCTAAAAGTTCAACAGCAGTTTCCTCGTTAAACAAAACCACATAATCAACAGGATTTAGTGCTGCCATTACCTCAGCTCTGTCATTCTCATTATTAACAGGTCTGGTGAGGCCTTTTAATTTTCTTACAGACTCATCAGTATTTAAACCAACAACCAGAATATCACCAAGCTCTCTGGCCTGCTTTAAATATCTTACATGCCCCACATGAATGATATCGAAACAGCCGTTTGTAGTAACTATTTTTTTGCCTTGTCTTTTATGTTCTTGTATTAACTGTAAAAGTTCATCTAAATTGACTACCTGTCCCAATGTATTTCTCCTATAACTCATAGTAATAGTTAGAGGGGAAAAGTTAGTAACTTT
>DNSU01000035.1:0-663 GCA_003499585.1 Cyanobacteria bacterium UBA9579
TCTGTAACGCTGTGCTGCTGCTTTTGCATAATTAGCAAAAGCAGTTTTTTGCTCTTGTGTTCTGATACCATACATAATGTCTGGTGCACCGTAAAGGGTGTTATTGTAGGATAGAATATAAACTACTTTAATACCTCTTGCTGCTGCACCATCAACTAGTTGATCGTAAGGGGTCCAGTTATATGATCCCCTTGTTCTTTCTACATTGTGCCAGTGCAAGTCTCTGCGAATATACTTGATTCCTGCATCCCTAATCATGTCCAGATCAGTCGATGGTGCACCTGTAAAGCGTATGTTAACACCTACTCCTTCTGGAACAGTTTTAGACGGGAATGTTGCTGCATTTGCTGCAGGTACATTCATAAAACCTATCACTAGCGCCATTGCAAAAGCAATTGCCTTTCTCATAAGGTTTCCTCCCTTTTCATAATAACCTTGGTTTTTGTGACTTTATAGTCCTCGATAGTATAGTTTTTACTCTGAGTTACTCCACTTAATGAATTAAATTGACAAATTATTCCCTAAATTCAGGGCTAAGAACATTGGGATTTTGTAATAAGCATGAATATTGGATAATTCAGCTGTAATAAACATGTAAATATCGATAAATACTGTATTAATGTCATATTATTTAATTTATTGTGACATATAAATATAAAAAAA
>DNSU01000035.1:774-2194 GCA_003499585.1 Cyanobacteria bacterium UBA9579
CATGAATAAATGACTTTTTTTTATGATTTTCAAGCCAGCTTATATTTCAGGAAATCAACTAATTGCAAGGATATTACATTGCATTCGGCTCAAAAAGGCTATAAATATAATAAATTCTATTAAATAGTAAGTAAATATGCCATAAATAATAAGATGTAATTATTTCTAAAAATTTATCTTAATACTTATTTACAATAATTACGCAGCACCCTTTCCGAGAATTACAGCAGGTATTGTTTTCAATAACAGGTAAAAATCAAGGCCCAAGTTCCATTTAGTAATATAATCAAACTCTAATTTGACTACTTTATCAAAGTCTTTCAGGTTAGATCGTCCATTTGCCTGCCACATGCCGGTAATTCCAGGTACAGATGCAAAGAAAATATAATGCCAGTTTTTGTATAGCCATAAATCTCGAGTTGCTCGAGCACGTGGGCCAACCAGACTCATTTCTCCTTTTAATACGTTTATAAATTGTGGTAATTCATCTAAACTATATTTTCTTATAAACTTCCCAAGCTTTGTAATTCTTGGATCATCTTCCATTTTATACATAATATTATCGCCTTCATTAAATTGCTGGCGTATATTATCTTCATGAAGTTCGGCATCTTGTCTCATACTGCGAAATTTGTATAAATAAAACTCTTTGCCATATAAACCAGTTCTTTTGCTTTTATACAAAACAGGTCCTTCTGACTCTAGTTTAATTAATACAGCCAAAATCAGAAGAACTGGAGATGTAATGATTAAACCAAAAATGCATACTGCTATATCAAATACTCTTTTTATTGCCCACTGCATTGGGTCTCTTTTTTGTAAATTAAAATTTCTTGCTATCCAGAATGGATCGGGTAATGGTTTGTGAATAATATGTGTATTCTTTTCTTTGACTAGTAGTAAATCACCATTATTATTAATATCACTTTTATTATCAATGTATAAACCCATCTTATGCACTCCCTCTCAGATTTAAACATATTGCATATTCTAAAAAGCAAATGCATTATAAAATGAGCTGATATTAATTTATCCATCATATGTTTATAATGCACTGTAATATTCATAAATAGGTTTATTTAGCCATATAACTATTTTAAAATCCTGTTAAGTGTAATAGCTTATCCGTTAATCCTGCCTTATAGCCATAATGACATTATATTTATGTAAAGCAAGCTAATTGTCCGATATGAAAATTTAATAAACTATATAATCTATGTTTGCAAAAGTAGAAACGATACTAATTTCAGAAGACAAAAAACGACTCCTTGCTAATTTTATCTATTTATTTATATTACAGGGAGCTAATTATGTTTTGCCGTTAATCACTCTGCCTTATTTGATAAGAGTACTTGGAACCGAGAATTTTGGTTTATATGTATTTGCGCAGGCTTTTATCGGATATTTCATAATATTTACT
>DNSU01000035.1:2265-5343 GCA_003499585.1 Cyanobacteria bacterium UBA9579
TTACTGATTATGGTTTTAATCTTTCTGCTACAAGAGAAGTATCTATAAATAGAGATAATCCGGAAAAGATTTCTGAAATTTTCTGTACAGTAATGGTGATAAAAACTCTGTTTATGACTATAAGCTTAATAGTTCTTTCAATCATCATTTTTAGTTTTGGCAAATTCAGGGCAGACTGGATATTTTACTTTTTAACTTTTGGGATGGTATTGGGTAATATATTATTTCCCACCTGGTTTTTCCTTGGTATGGAAAAAATGAAATATATTACCTTCTTGAATCTTCTTTCAAAAGCTATATTTACTGCTTCAATATTTATCTTTATAAGGCACTCTACTGATGTTATATATGTGCCTTTAATAAATTCATTAGGATACCTGGTTGCTGGAAGTCTTGCTATTAGAATTATCTTAAAAGACTATAATATCAATTTATTCATTCCAAAAATCAAAACTATAACTCATTCTATGAAAGACAGCACCCAATTTTTTCTCTCGAGAGTATCAACAATGATATATTCATCCAATAACTCTTTTATTCTGGGTCTATTTACAGGAAATCAAATGGTAGGCTATTATGCAACAGCAGAAAAGCTAAATCATGCTTTAAAAAGCTTATATTATCCTTTAAGTGATAACTTATATCCTTATATGTCAAGAGAAAGAAGGATATCCTTATATAAAAAAATAACTTTTACAACAATAATATTTAATATCCTGCTATGCATGTTTACGTTTGTCTTTGCAGATAAGATTATTTTAATTATTTTTGGTGATGGATTGACAATGAGTGCTAATGTACTAAAAATCTTTTCACTATGTGTAATGTTTTCAGTACCTGCAACTTTGATGGGTTATCCGTTATTAGGAGCTTATGGTAAAGCAAATTTAGTAAACTTAAGCTATATTATCGGTTCTATAATACATTTTATTGGATTAGTTATTCTTATAATACTCTCAAAGGTTACTATTTATAATGTTGTTTTAATGGTACTGGCAACAGAGATACTGATATTTTTTGTTAGATTATATTTTGTGCTAAAAACAGATTTTACAAGTAGAAAAACTAGTACTTTGTGTTTGTAAATTCCTTTGAATGCTTTTCTTCTTTATAAACTTCACCCTCTTCTAACAATGATAATGCTCTTTGTATGCTCCAACGATGTGATTCTGTGCGGATATTGTGCAAGAGTGCAAGATTATCAATTATCTTTAACTTAGTTAAAAGTCTGCCAATTAGATTCCAGACTTTTTTGAATTTTCCGTGCCTTGGGAAAGTATTTACAGTTTGCATATGCAGGTAGTTATAATGATTATTCCATAGATTAACTGTTTGCTTGTTTACGAGCTCGGGATATATTTCAGAATCAAGCATAGTAGATAGTTTTTGCAAATATTGTTCGTATTTTTCATCTTTGCACACTATTACTTGTAGTGAATCTCTTTGAGTAGCTATAATCTCAAATTCTTCAAGCTCTGCTCCATTAAATGATAATGATACTGCGTATCCATAGTTCCATAAAGGGTGTTTATTCGGTGCAGTAAAAAAGAAATTTCCTAGGCTGTAAAAAATCGGTTTTTCTCTATGAACTTCCCAACCCTGCGGAACATGGGGATGATGTGCAATAACTGCATCAGCTCCAAGATCTATAAGTTCTTTATAGCGATATCTCCATTCAGGAAGAGGGAGCTCTACTTCTTCCGGGCCGGCATGGACTTGAATTAATAATACATTTACCCTTGATTTAGCTTCAATTATTCTGCGATTAACTGAATGGTGATTAATCCAGGCATAACCACCACGATTTAAAGTTTCATCAGTTAATGCGCCGAATTCTGATTCGCAAAATGATAAAAATCCAACTTTTACGCCCTTAATTTCTTTAATCTGCAATTGATATGCCGAATTAAAATCTAATCCAGCCCCAACTGTTAACTGATTGCAAAAAGCTTTAAGAGTTGCAGCCATTCCAATTTGACCATAGTCATATGAGTGATTGGAAGCAAGGTTAATAATATTAAAACCCGCTTCTTGAACATGTCTTGCTGCATTTATGTGCTGATAAATAGCCGGGCTGAATGCCTTACGAATGGGTTTTGCTAATTCATTATATATAGGCGCTTCAAAATTGCACGATGCAAAATCGTGCTCAGAAATAATTTTTCCTAATTCACTGCTGATAAAACTGGAGTTCAGCTCTTGTGATATAAAGATATCGCCAGTGAATAATATCTTCCAATTACTGTCCATATATACTTATACCTGATTTTTTTCGCTGTCCATATTTTTGTTTTATAATTATTTTCTAAATAAATAAATTTAACTATTGCTCTTATGGTTTTGCCCACCACAACATTATTTTAATTAATCAGGCTGTGTTTAATTGTTTATTATCAGCATTTTTGTCAGTCAGGAATATCGCATAAAAACCATAACTGGAGCCTGATTCAATATGAAAATATTGCTAATAAACAATTTCTTTTCAAAAGTTGGAGGAGCAGAAAACTCAACAAACAGGACAGGAAAAATCCTTAGAGATAAAGGGCATGAGGTTTATTTTTTTTCTACTGATAAAAAACCATATTTTGAAGAGAATTACGAATATGCAAAATATTTTCCGAAATATATAGATTTTTCAGACCTCCCAAAATCAAATTTTCTAAGATTCATATTTAATCCCTCCTATTTTTATAATTTTGAAGCTGAATATAAGCTAAATCATTATTTAAATGATGTAAAGCCAGATGTCGTGCATTGCAACTGCATTACTTATTATTTGAGTCCATCAGTTATCAGGGCATGCCATAAAAATAATATTCCAATAGTAATGACTCTTAGAGATGCCTTTATGTCTTGCCCGGATGTTGGCTTAATTTATAAGTCAGAGAATTATTGCAAAGATACCCATTGCGCTACAGGCAATCCTTTACCTTGTATTTTGAACAAATGCAATGATAAAAGCCTGTTAAAAAGCTGTGTATCAGCAACAGAATTTGCCCTAAGAAAAATACACAGATTATTTGACAAGGTATCAATGTTTATATGTCCAAGTAACGCACTTTTAGAATTAGCAGTAAG
>DNSU01000074.1 GCA_003499585.1 Cyanobacteria bacterium UBA9579
AACCATTAATATCCTCGCGGCCTAATATAACTCCAATTATCATTTGAGCCCCTGCAACAGCCCCACAAAGACAACCATTACCCATGCCACCTGAAAAAACTGATGCAACTTTATTCAATGATTCTATATCAATATTCTTATCAATCAAACCGGATTGATAAGCGGCTCTGACTACAGATTCAGAACAGGAATATCCCTGCTGAAACAAGTTAACCGCATTTTCTTTAAAATTATCCATATATACTTTTTGTGTCCATTTCAATAATGTAATAGTTATTATAAGAGGGTATGTTCTTGAAGGAGGCAGCATCGCTGCACCATTATAGCAACAATCTATGTATATTAACTAAGATTAATGACAGAAAGTATCTGGCTTAGCCACTGACGGAGAGAATATACCCTCTTAAACCAAAAACTTAAGACACTAAGGTCTGATTCTCTCCATCATTCTTGGGAATGGGATTGTTTCTCTTACGTGATGCAATCCGCAAATCCAGCTTACAGTTCTCTCTATGCCAAGTCCAAATCCGGCATGCGGTACACTTCCATAGCGTCTAAGATCCATGTACCACTCAAAAGCTTCTTCAGGAAGTTTATGTTCCTGAATTTTATTTAAAAGAACATCCATATTATCTTCTCTCTGACCGCCGCCTATGATCTCTCCATAACCTTCAGGAGCTATCATATCAACACAAAGAGCCAGTTTCGCATTTTGCGGATCCTGCTTCATATAAAAAGCCTTAACTTCAGAAGGATATCTGTGAATCATTACAGGTTTATCAAACTGTTCTGATATAACAGTTTCTTCATCACCACCAAAGTCATCACCCCATGGGGCTTCTTTGCCATTTTTATTTAACATTTCAATGGCTTCGTCATAAGTGATTCTTGGGAATGGTTTTTTGATGTTTTCCAGCTTGGAAATATCTCTTTCCAGTACCTCAAGCTCGGCTCTCCTGTTTTTAACAACCTGCTGAACCACATATTCAACGAAGTCTTCTGCGAGATCCATATTGTCATTTAAATCATTGTAAGCAACCTCAGGCTCAACCATCCAAAATTCTGTCAGATGGCGTCTGGTCTTTGATTTTTCTGCCCTGAATGTTGGGCCAAAGCAATATACTTTTCCAAATGCCATTGCAGCAGCTTCCATGTAGAGCTGTCCACTCTGTGTCAGGTATGCTTTTTCGTCGAAATATTCTGTTTCAAAGAGATTTGTAGTTCCTTCACATGCCGAAGGGGTAAATATTGGCGCATCTATAAGCAAAAAACCATTATTATTAAAGTAATCTCTGACTGATTTTATTATTTCATGCCTGATTTTTAAGATGGCATGCTGTCTTGGCGATCTTAACCATAAATGCCTCTTATCTAACAAGAAAGCCACTCCATGCTCTTTTGGGGTAATCGGATATTCAACTGATTCACCAATGACCTGAACATCTTTAACACCAATTTCATAACCTATTGTAGATCTCTTATCTTCTTTAACAGTTCCGCAAACCACAATTGAGGTTTCCTGAGTAATTCTACCTGCATTTTCAAATACTTCTGGATCAACATCCCCTTTAAAAACAACAGCCTGAATTATGCCAGAACCATCTCTGACCTGCAAAAAATGCAGTTTACCACTGGACCTTTTATTATAAAGCCATCCTTTTATACAAACATCCTGACCTTCGTATTTGCCTATTTCTGAAATATAAGCATGTTTATACTCTGACATTTACCTCTCCTTATCTAGTATATGAACCAAATTATTATATATTTAAGACTTTAACAATGTCTTCTATAGATGATGAAGTATTTTTGATTTCACAGTTTGAATATTTAATTGCAGAATCAGGGTCTTTCAATCCATTACCTGTTAAAACACAAACAATAGTTGAATTATTCTCAATTTTTCCTTCTTTAAATGCCTTGATTAATCCAGCTACAGATGCAGCACTTGCAGGTTCTACAAATACCCCTTCTTTTCTGGCCAATAATCTGTAAGCTTCAATAATTTCTTCATCAGTCACACTATCTATTATGCCATTAGATTCATCTCTGGCAGCAACTGCACTATTCCAGCTAGCCGGGTTTCCTATGCGAATTGCTGTTGCAATTGTTTCAGGCTTATAAATTCTTTCACCTTTTACAATAGCAGCTGCACCTTCAGCCTCAAATCCATACATTTTGGGTAAATTAGGAATCAGGCGTTTTTGATAATATTCTGTAAAGCCTTTCCAATAAGCCGTTATGTTGCCTGCATTTCCTACAGGAATACATAAATAATCAGGTGCCTGACCTAAAACATCACATACTTCAAACGCTGCTGTTTTTTGTCCTTCTATTCTATAAGGATTAACTGAGTTCACCAGCGTTAGCGGATATTTTTCAGATAATTCTCTAACAATTTCAAGCGCCTCATCAAAGTTACCGTCTATTGCAACAACTTCTGCACCGTAAAGCATAGCCTGAGCGAGTTTACCAAGAGCAATATATCCTGATGGAATGAGAACGAAAGTTTTAATCCCGGCTTTTGCTCCGTATGCAGCAGCAGAAGCACTGGTATTACCGGTACTTGCACAAATTATTGCATTACTTCCTTCTTCTACAGCTTTAGAAACGGCCAGAGTCATTCCTCTATCTTTAAAACTGCCTGTTGGATTAGCACCCTCAAACTTAAGGAATAAATTAGCTTTTATTCCAATTTCTCTGGCTAGATTATCAGCCTTAATTAATGGCGTATTACCTTCATTTATCGATATAACAGGCGTTTTTTCTGTTATCGGAAGATATTTATAATATCTCTCAATTAGTCCTTTATAAGGTCTGCACCTTGTATCCATATTTCTTAACCTTTAATTATTTATTCCATAACTCTAATGACATTTGCGACATATTTAGTGGTAGATCTTTCCTCTATTTCATTTACAGCTTTCTTAATATCCTTCTCATAAGCCAGATCAGTTAGAAGAACTATTCTGGCACTGCCATCTTCAAGGACACCTTTTTGAATTATACTACAAAGATTTATATTATTTTTACCACAAATAATTCCAAGATCGCCGATTACTCCCGGCTCATTTGCAGCATTCACCCTGATGTAATATTTATTTAGAGTTTCATCAATATCAAGTACAGGAGCATCAGACGTATGCTGACAACGCATCATTGGAAGTGGATAGTCTGTTCTGCCAAGCTCATTGACTATTGCAATAATATCACCTACAACAGAACTTGCTGTCGGGAATTTACCAGCCCCAGGGCCTGAAAACATCACCCTACTGACAGGAAAACCTTCAATAACAATGGCATTTAATACACCATCAATTCGTGAAATAGGATGATCCTTGGGTATCAATAATGGATGCACCCTTACATCTAATGTATTATCAACACCATTTTGAGCAAGCCCGATTAATTTAATCTTGTATCCAAATTCAGCAGCGTATTCTATGTCTACTGCACTTATTTTATCAATACCTTCTCTATAAATCTGGTTGATATCTACTCTTTTATTAAATGCCAGTGCTGATAAAATAGCAATTTTATAAGCTGCATCGTGCCCCTTTACATCACCTGTCGGATCTGCTTCTGCATATCCAAGCTGTTGGGCTTCTTTTAACACATCTTCAAAGTCACTGCCTTCTTCTTCCATTTTTGTAAGAATATAATTAGTTGTGCCATTCAATATTCCTAACACTCTTGTGATAGTGTTTCCCGCCAAAGATTGTTTTAAAGGCATAATAACAGGTATACCACCAGCCACAGCAGCTTCATACATAATAACAACATTATTAGCCTTGGCTAATTCAAATAATTCTTTACCATGCTTTGCTATCAGTTCTTTATTAGCAGTAACAATATGTTTGCCATTTTGAATAGCCCTTTTAATAAAATCAAAAGCCGGATTTGTTCCACCCATAAGTTCGACCAGTATTTTAATATCAGGATCATCAATAATATCATCAGCATTAGTAGTAAAGTTATACTGTGTCAGCTCTGGATATTGAGCCATTTTACCGGTATCTTTATCCGCTACTTTTTTAACTTCTACATTATCAATACCCCTAAGAGTCTCAAAAACGCCACTGCCTACAGTTCCAAGACCTAATAATCCTATATAAACTTTATCATTCTTACCCATGAAATAACTCCCAGCTAGTATTATCATTATTAATAATTTAAACCAATTATACTATGTAATTCTAACACCTAAAGACTATTTATTGAACAAAATAAAGAAGCCCCCTGAGCTCGTGAGGGCTGTGCAAATACGGCATTCATACTTATAGATGTTTTTTCTTAATTAAAGTTCCTTGTTTTTTATAAATTTATAGTTCTACATCAAAAATTAATAACTATAAATTAAGCCTAGTGGATTGTTTCAAAAGCTATAATGATCATTACAGGGAGATATATTCTCTTCGTCGCTGGTGATGCCATAGGCATCAAGGCTCCTGCGAGAACATATCTCCCTGTAAAACCAATGAAACAATCCACTAGGTGCTTTTATCACCAGAATTTTATATAAAAATCTTTACATGCCGTAATACAGTATCCGCAGCGAACACATTTTTCTTCGATTATCTTTGCCTGAGCAAACTCCATTGTTATTGCATCTTGAGGACAAATTTTAATACAATTTCCACACCCCTCACACCACGGCTCTATATGGATACTTCTTTTTTTAGACTTTAATTTTTCCTCTAAATCTAAATATATATTTTCACCAAAAAAAACTGACATGTTAAAAATAAGCTCATCCAGAGAATCCATGCCAATAGCAATTGAATCGAAAAAGTCGTTTACTATTGCATAAGCGAGCGCTGATTTTACATTTTCAGCCAATCCACCACCTGCCAGCACTTTCATAGCATAAATTCCTTTATTCTGAGCTTTTGCCTTCTTAATAGCCAGCTCCATATCATTTAAACTGCCGTCTTTTATACCTATACCCTTATAGTTAATAAGCGGCATAATGACATCAAGCTCATCAATGCCAGCTGCTATATCTACAACTTTTGCAGAGTGGGTGGTTATTGATATAGCTTTTATCAAGCCATTATTTCTAGCTTGTACTAAAGCCCGCATCGCACCTTTTCTAAATGCTGTCCCGTCAAATTCATCTTTTTGCACTTCATGAAGGCCAAATATCTCGATATAATCACGACCTGTTTCTCTCAGGCATTTTTCTATGCTTGATAACATATCATCATAGCTTGTTGCATATGATCGTGAAGAAATAACTATATCATCAGCACTTTTTAATTCTTTTAACGCCTGATTTACATGGCTGTAAGTTTCATATAATTCAGCAGTATCCCAAAAATTCACACCATATTCATATGCTTTTACCAGCAATTCAGCTGATTTTTCAAGGCTTAAATTGGCATGATAAATACTAAATGCCAAAGTTCCATAGCATAACCTTGAAACACTTAAATTTGATTTTCCTAAAACTCTACGTTCTAATTTCCTTATACCACTTGCCATGGAGAACTTTCTTGCGCCATTATTATTTCAATATCAAGATCATCCAATAATTCTTTTAAGTCAGATAAAATTATTCTCTCTGTTTCAAGATGCCCGGCATCCACTACAACCATATTATCAACCTCAAGAGCTGTATGATACTTGATATCACCTGTAATATATAAATCTATATCTCTTAAATCTTTTATAAAATCCCCACCACTACCCGGGCAGACTGCTATTCTTTTAATTTTCTCTTTATTAGACGGATTAATAAGTTTTAAGTTCTCAACATTAAGTATCTGCTTTAATTTCCCAAGAAACTCATCAAGATTTTCTACTTTCTCAAGCTCACCCACTCTGCCAAACCCTGAATTTAAAGCTGTTTCTTCGATAGCTCTGATATTATTCAAATCCAATAAAGCAGCTAACTTATCTGCAACACCATTTTGTACAACATCAAGATTTGTGTGAGCTGAATATATCTGAATATTATTTTGTATAGCCTTAATTATCGCTAAACCTGTATAGTTTCCAGATTTTATTTTATTGATTTTTCCAAAAATCATAGGATGATGAGCTATAATCAGATTACAACCCAGCTTGATGGCTTGTTCTATAACATCAAACGTTGGAGACAAAGCTAATAAAACCTTTTTAACATCAGAATTTCCCAGATAAACCTGCCAACCTGAGTTATCCCATTCACTTTGTAATTCTAACGGGGCAAATTTCTCGATTTTATCAATTATCTTATTAACCTTAGCCATTAAGCCTAACTCTGCATCTCTCTGCTAATATAACAGCTTCGAGATTTTTTATAGCTGTATCGATATTATCATTGACTATTTCATAATGAAAAAGGTGTTTTTTTTCAATTTCAGTCCTAACTATGGATAACCTTTTCTCTATTGATTCTTTAGAATCAGTTTTTCTCTTAAATAATCTTGCATGCAGCTCCCCAACGGAAGGAGGCAGAATAAATATTAGAATAGCATCTTTTATCTTCTCTTTAACCTGAAGAGCACCCTGAACATCTATTTCCAGAGCCACATCAAGCCCCATCTGCAAAGATTCCGTAACGATATTTGCATAAGTCCCGTAATAGTTCCCTGCAAAATTAGCCCATTCTAGAAACTCCTCTTTCTCTATCATTTCTTCAAAGTCTTCTTTGGATATAAAAAGATAATTAACTCCGTCGACTTCTCCAGCACGAGGTTTCCTTGTGGTTACAGACACAGAAAGTACAATTTCAGGATGTTTACTAATTAATAAAGACAGAAGAGTCCCTTTGCCCACTCCTGATGGCCCTGCTATGACAAACACACGGCCTTTCCTATTAGCATCAGCCAACAGTGAAAAATCCAAACTTTCTAAATTATTAAGATCCATCATTCTTATCAATCCTGACTTAAACTCTTCTTAATAATATTATATAACTTACCTTAAACTTACCTCAACTTATAAACGTATAATTGAAAAAAATTTGGTGACAATACCACCTAACTGTTGATTTTAAACTAAATAAGTTTCCTTTAAAGGAAACTTATTTACTAAACACTTAATAAAATCTACGCAAGATAATTAAAAGTTCTTTTTATACTTTGGTCTAACATCTTTTGCACTGATTCTTCCTGCGCTTCAGCAGCTTTTGCCATAGTCCTGCCAATCAATCCTTGAAACATTAACTGTTTTTCCATCTGCAAAGTTTGTTCAGGAGAATACTTAAGAGGATCTTGAAGCATATTCATCAGACCCTGAGATGATCTCATTGCAGCAGCCTGCCCGTTATATCGGGTATCAATATTTCTGAGCTGCCAGCCTAATAAAGAAACAAATGACACTTCCTAGCTCCCTCCATCTTTACTTTTTTATTATAAAAAATTTTTACAATATTGTATATAGACATATTGGCATAAAACCGCTGAAAAATAAAAACTGCCTGTATTTTATCCCGGAATTAATAATTCTTAAACAAGAGCCTGTCTGGTTAAAAAATATAAAAATCAAGATATAATGTAATTACAGGCTCGCCTTATGTACTGCGGTTAAAGTTGCACCATTAAACTCAATAATCATAGTTTTAATATCAAGATCGATAACTTAAAAGAGTGACTTTGTCACCAACTTTAACAAGACAGCTTCTAAGAATTATTATAGTATTTACTGAATTGATCAATGACTAATGGAAGTACGAAACCCTATTCCCAGTAACTTGCTCTTGCTCTTTCTGTTTCCCACACCGAAACCTTGGCCAAATCAGGAATATCCTGCTTTAACTCCTTGTATATAAAGCTGGCAATAAATTCACTGCTTGGACTTTGCCCCTTAAATTCCTCTAATTCGTTCAAATCTTTATGGTCCAGCCTATCTAAAATCCTATTTAAAGATTTTTTCAAGACTTTAAAATCCATCAGTATATTTGCTTTATCCAGTGTATCAGCCTGAACATACACTTCAACTTTCCAATTGTGCCCATGCTGGTTCTCACATTCACCTTCATAATTAAGCAAATGATGTGCTGCAGAAAAATGATCTTCAACTTTTACTTCAAACATACTCTTATCCTGTTAGGTATAATTCACTATTACATAACTCGCAGGGTATTTTTTATGTATCATATAATTTATGATACTTTAAAAATAATTATACTAGAATGAGTTTACAAAACAGAAACTCATCGTTTCAGTTTTGACGCTCCCGCTTCGCATATACCTGTTGAATTACATTTTGAAAATCCGAATTGATTTTTGGAACAGGTATACTTTATACAAACTGGCAAAATTTATTATAATTATTGAACTTTATTCATATCAGAACGTATAATATCAGACAGGAGCATATAATGATCGATACAGAAAAATTATTACTAGCAGCAAAAGAAGCGGCATTAGAGGCTGGAGAAATTCACTTAAGCTTTTTTGGTAAAAATAATGAAATTGCCCATAAACTTAATGAATTTGATCTGGTAACAAATATAGATAAAATGTCCGAAGAAAGAATTATATCAATAATCCACGGACATTTCCCGGATCATGAAATACTTGGGGAAGAAAGCGGCACTCATGAAGGTAAATCTTCAGAATATGTATGGATCATAGACCCGCTAGACGGTACTACTAACTATTCTCATAATTTTCCTCATTTTGCAGTATCCATAGGACTTTTATATAAAGGAGAAATTGTCCTTGGAGTGGTGTATGACCCATTCAAAAATGAAACATTCTGGGCTGCAAAAGAAACAGGCTCTTTTCTAAACGCTGATCCCATAAAAGTTAGTCAAGCCGATACAATTAAAAAATCTTTACTTGCAACGGGTTTCCCTTATGAGAGAGCAGAAGCTATGGAAGAAAATCTTAAATATTTCTGTAAACTGATTTATGAAGCACAGGCAATCAGAAGGCCTGGAGCTGCTTCTCTTGACTTATGTTATGTTGCCTGCGGCAGATTAGATGGATTCTGGGAGCTAAATCTTTCACCATGGGATACTACAGCAGGCGCATGCATAATAAAAGAAGCTGGAGGGAAAGTAACAAATTTTGGCACAGATAAATTCGATATTTATACAAAAAATATAATTGCCTCCAATAGTCTAATACACGAACAGATAGCAAAAGTGATAGAATCTATTAGAAACAGGTGATACCAAGTAGGGACATATTCGTACAACTCGCAAGCTCGTTTACGATTACAGTCATATCACCTAACTTAAGTCATTGACTAATATCTTTATTAGAATACTGTTGAAACAAGCAAGCATAGATAGGAATAAAAAATGAGGAGACTTATTGGTTTAATACTAACTTTAACCATTTTAACCACCATTACCCCTGCAAAAGCAGAAGATCAATCTAAAATTACCTGTAAAAACCAAAGCACTAAACAGGAAAATATAATAAAGGTACAGGAAGAAAAAAAGCCTGAATACATATCAAAATCACAGTTTCCTATAACTTCTCTCAATCCAACTACAGCTACCAATCCGCAAGGTGCATTTTATCCCGGATTTAGAGCAGCTAATCAGCTTCTTATATACTCATCTGAATACGGGAATAAAACCGGAACCAATGAGTATGGCAGTGAAGCCATTGTAAGAAATGGAATACTTACAGAATTTACAGGAAGTGACTCTATTATACCCCCGGATGGTTTTGTAATTAGCGGCCATGGAAAAGCCAGTAAATGGATGAAACAAAATCTAATCATTGGAGCTGAAATAAAAATTGATCGCGAAAATAAGATTCTTGAAAGTACAATCACCCCTGAAAGCTATATCTTTAAAGCCAATCAGGGAATAGAAAGAGTATCAAGAATAATACAGGAAAATCAAAGAACCATAAAGGGTTATGAAGCAAGGCAATCAGAAATTTATCTTGCTAATGCTAATATAAAACTTAATGAAGCCAAAAGATATATAGGATTAAAAGAGTATGATAAAGTTCAACAACTTGCAAATGAAGCATATTTGCTTTCCAACCAGGCTCTTTATAATGCAATACCTGCCAGAGTCGGAGAACTTCATGGAATTTGGCTTCGACCTACCGAAAAAAACACGGCAGAAGTAGTCCAAACTCTTAACAGACTACAACAATCCGGAATATCAAATGTGTTTCTTGAAACTTACTATCACGGATACACAATTTTTCCCAGCAAAACATTAGCAGCCAACGGAGTCCGTGCGCAAAGGCAGGAATTTCAAGGGTGGGACCCGCTTAAGGTATGGATAGATGAAGCTCATAAAAGAAACATGAAAGTCCATGTGTGGTTTCAGACTTTTTATGTCGGAAATGAGGATATTTCAAAAAATCCTCAACATGTTTTATCTGCTAACCCAGGCTGGGCAAATGTTCAGTTTAAAAATTATAAAGCTGATAAACCTGTACCATCAACAGCAGAGCATAATGGTTACTTTCTGGACCCATCGAACCCTGAAGTTCAGAAATATTTAATCACTTTAATATCTGAAATATCTAATAACTATAACATAGATGGCCTTAACATAGATTATATTCGCTATCCTGTTAGCCTTCCTCGTAATTTCCCAGCCTATCTCGAATCAACCTGGGGCTATACAAGCCATGCCAGAAAAGAATTTATGAATTCCTATGAAGTCGATCCTGTAACTCTTACTCTTGAAAATCCTCTATGGCAAAAATGGATAGAATATAGGCAAAGCAAAGTCACTAACCTAGTTGCAAATGTAAAACCCGCTGTTAAAAATAAAAATATTCTTATTTCAGCAGTCATATTTCCTGATGTGAAGGAAAGCTCGATAAATAAACTCCAAAACTGGAAACCATGGGGACTTAATCGGCATGTAGACGCATTCACTCCTCTTGTGATGGGAAGTGATGAATCTTTAGCTAAAGATTATGTGCTACAGATAAAAAAACTGGTTGGCAATAATGTTTATGTACTCCCAGGGTTGTTTGAGCCTTTTACTTCGGGTTCTCCGGCTGATTTATTACTTCAGTTAGAAGCAGCCAGAGATGCAGGAGCTTCAGGTATAGTTATATTTGACTATACACACTTAACTCAGGACTTTATAGAAGCACTTAACGCCAGAGCCTTTAGATAAAAATCAAATAACAAATTACTTAGGGTGAGTATATATACTCACTCTAAAACTGAATTTTTGAAATAGTCTAAGAAATAGGTTAGACCTCTATTAGAGTACACTACAAACTCAAAATAGAGGTCTAATAATATCATGCAATATTTTAGTTTATTCATCAATCAACTCCTGAATTATGGAAATTTTAAATCATCAGAGATTCCAAGAAAATATCATAGAGAGTTACTGACAGAGTTCGCAAAAATTAAAAACAAGGATTCCGTGTTCATCCCATCATTAATAAGGCTATGTCGAAAAAGTGAAGGAAGGTTGATAATTGATGATACTAATAATCCCAAGTATGGATTGAAAAACATAGCAAGAAAGATGAAGAATCTAAAAACAAGTGGGTATGAATCAGGATACAAGATATTACTATTCTTATGGCAAACGGATAATTACAGAATCCCAATAGGTTTTGCCCTGTGGCATAAAGAAAGCCCATCCCTTAATGATTTAGCATTGCAGGGTTTAGGGGTATTGAGAAATACTTTCAAATTAAAACCAAAAGTTGTATTAGCAGATGGATTTTATTCAGCAGATAAGGTTGTAAAGCAATTAACTGACTATGGATGGCCACTAGTTGAGAGATGGAGAAACAATAGAAAGCTCGATGGATTAAAAATCAAACAGCAAATACCAAGAGGATTTGGAGATTATCAGGGATATCTACTTAATGGATGTAAGGTTAAAATATTCAGAAGGAGAAATCGTTTTTACATAAGCAATAGAATGCTTTTATCTATGCATGATGCTGTTAAATTGTATAAGAAACGATGGACAATCGAGGAAACTTTTAAAATATTAAAGTCTCAGATAGGCTTGAATCGCTGTCAGCAACATTCATTACAGTCTCAGGAAATCTTCCTTTTTCTATGCATGATAGCTTTCTTTTATCTGGAAAAGCTAAAGGACTATTCTGTCTATAAAACTAGAGAAACTGTC
>DNSU01000054.1 GCA_003499585.1 Cyanobacteria bacterium UBA9579
TGTAATGTTTTTTCTTTAGCAAATCTTTCTCTGATTAACTGTAAAACAGGCATGTCTTTATTTGCCCATTCAATCTGCTTTTTACCCTGAGGCGCAAGATTAATGTCTTTGATTTCATGCCTTACTTGAGATTCTGTCATTGTCATTTTTTATCTCCATATCGACTGATACAAATACTTAGTAGATAGTATAACAAATAAAGATTTTAAAACCAGTTTTTAATTCTTTAGTCATTAAAAGGCTGATAGTTTGAATAAATTCTTTGTCTTTAATAGCCAAATACAATATTTGAATGATGTGTTCTAACCCTTGTCCATTTAAATTTATGTTAGGGAATAATTCCTGACTAATTGATTAGTAATAATAAATTGACTGGGAAGATAAGGGTTATAAATGGATACTACGGAAGGTATCATAACTAAAGCATCAAGCCAAAAACAGAAAAAGCTTTGTGATGCTGATATAGATAAACTCTGGGCTCAATATGTTCTTGACAAGAACCATAAAGAGACCAGGGATAGACTTATTGTTCAGTATATTTACCTTATTAAATATGTAGTCGGCAGACTGAGAATGAATCTTCCCGGATCTATCGCAACTGATGACATTGCAGGTTATGGCGTTGAAGGTTTAATTGATGCTATTGAGCGCTTTATTCCCAGCAAAGGCGTAAGATTCGAAACCTATGCCCTTATGCGTATCAGAGGGGCTATTATAGATAGAATCAGAAGCCAGGATTGGGTACCTAGAGGTACTCAAAGAAGATTTAAAAAAATACAAAATGCCATTTTGAAACTACAGCTTAAGCTAGGCAGAGCCCCTAGTACTGAAGAAATTGCAGTAGAAGTAGAAATAACTAAAGAAAAAGTTGAAAGTACTATGGCAGAAATGGAAACCAACTCTATGGTGTCCATTTATGAAAGCAGAGATTCTTCGGGTTCAGAAGGTCTGGAAATAATTGAAACCATTCAGGATACAAACTCGCCTGATCCTTTAGCTGAGCTTGAAGCTAGTGACGTTAAGAAAGAATTATCTACAGCGTTATCAAAGCTTCCTGAAAGAGAAAGAATGATTCTGGCTCTGTATTATCACGAAAATATGACTCTAAAAGAGATCGGTGAAGCAATATCCATTTCAGAATCAAGAGTTTGTCAGCTTCACGCGCAGGCTATTATGAAATTAAGAAAATTACTGACTTCTAAAGAGTTAACAACGAGAAGAATAATAAAATGAATCACGAAAATATAAAATTAGCATACGGAGTTTCATACTCATCAAGCACAAACGGTTATGTTGGTGCTGTCTTAATAACTGATTATAAAGGCTTTCCACTTGAATTCAGACATACTGATCCTATAACACCAACTAAAATACAGCAGGTGCTATATGGTAAAGGTCTTGAAAAATACGTTAAAGTTGACGTAATTCTGGATAGTTTACTTAAGGTTTTATCAAGCAGAATATCTATCTTACTGGTTCAGGATGATGATCTGTTAGAATTTAAAACAGCTGATGTTGCAATAATCAGAGTTTCATCAACAAAATCACCTCCCCTATCTCAGCCGGGAGAGATTTCTAAAGTAAAAGCATCTGAATATTTATTGCAGACATCCCATTCGAATAATCCTGTCAGATTGCAATTTAATTCGCATTTTAACTGTGAAGGGGAAGAATTTAATTCGATTATACAAACCCTGACAAATGCCGGAAAATTTATGGATATTGATGAACCTATTAACAGGGTACATAAAACACTAGAATTAGTATGCAATCAAGAAGTTTAAAACTTGTATATAGGCTCCTTACTACTGAAATTAGCCTTAAGAAAATATACTTTTTTCTGTTGGCAAAGATAACAGGATTAAGAGCTAATACTTATACTTATAATGTTAATAAATTCCCATATAAAATCCGCCTGTTAGAGGCTGGTAAGCAAAATGTTAAACTTAAAGAATTAAAGCCAACATATGTTTTATTAAGGCAAAAAGTAATTGAATGCAAGGTAAACCTTAATAGTTTAGTAGACTGTGTAAAAATTGAGCTGCCTAAAGTTATTGAGATTCCGCCAATATACACCATGATTAAGTGGAACCACAATAAGTTAAGTGTTATAATCCAATGCAGGCATTATTTACTGGGACTATCAGCTAATATAAATCTTATTTTAAATCAGGATTTTTCTCTGAAAACGCAAAGCAAAGTAAATAAAATTGATGAAGATTTAATAGAGCTTGACAGAAGGGTTAGAACAACAGAAGAGATTATTGAACTGTCTCCATATGTGCGTAAAGCTAAAAAGACTGCTTTATATAAAATACCTATAGTCAAAACCCCTCTATATAAGTTGTACTTTACAGAAAGCCAGCTGGAGCATTTTAAAGATATTCTCTCAAAACAACGTAAAACAAGAAAAAGCAATATCGAGATTGTCAGCATATACGATAAAATGAATATAGATTACTATGCGTCAATTAAGCAGGATCAGGACAGAAAAAATCTGATCTGTTATCTAAATAACAAGCCCGCTATGACAAGTAATGAAACTATGTATCATTTAATAATTGGCAGGACAAAGGATACTCAGGAAGTCATAAAAGCATTAGCCTTACTGGATTAAAAAATACATTTATAGCCAATATTTTCCCTGAAAATTTATACTATACTATTATCAAGAACAGCGTAAACTTTATAAAGTTTGAAGCCTGCTTTTTATGACCAGTTATTGTTTAAGTAATATAAAACCCTCGGAGAAAGCTATGTATCTCAAAGGTTTTCTAATATTAATTATATCGTTATTCTCCTTATGTTGCCTGGAAGTTAAAGCCTATAGTGATATTGATTATATTTCTGATGCGGAGCAGAATTTATTCAATGTACAATATCGGGCTGAAACTGTAAATAACAGGCTCAATCGGCTGGAAACTAATGTATTTGGCAATGTCAATAGCAAAATTACAACAGCTCAAAGGGTTCAAAAGCTAAAAAGTGCATTAGGCAGTTTTAATCAACCGGCACAAACTCAGCAATCAGTTCAACCACAAAAAATTATTCCACCACAACCTAATCAAATTACTAATATTCCCAAGAATGATCTGGAACAGTACCCAGTAATTGATGAAGTAGAAAAGCAGGTTCTAAATAAAATATTTCAGCAGGAAAATATCTATAAAAGACTGGAAAGACTAGAGTTGGTTATTTTTAACAGAAACTTTAATGATCCGTTAAACAGCAGAGTAGAGCGACTAAAAACTACTGTAATTGGTACACAAAATAATTCTATGGCATCAAACAACTATAGTCCTGCAAGTTTATCTAATAATTCAGCCATGCCAATGGATAGCAATTCAACAAGTACTGTATTAAGCCAGCTTGAAAAAGCAACATTTAATGCCAGTTATCAGAATGAGCCTGTTGAAGCCAGATTGGACAGACTTGAAATGCAGGTATTCAACCAAACTTCTCCTGAAGATGAAGTTGATTCCAGAGTGGAAAGACTGGCAACAGTAATATCAGCACAACCAACAAATGAATTATATAAAGACATGTCTCAACTAAGACAATATCAATCACTAGGAGCAAAAGTGACCGCCGCAGCAATGGTCATGTTTCTTATTAAAGGGCTATTCTTCTAATAGAGTAGTAAATTATACTTTTACAGAAAGCTCTTTAAGGCTTGATTTAATGGCTTGGGCTACCTGTCTTTGCTGATCTTCTGTTATTTCAGGGAATATTGGCAATGATAATACCTTTTTTGTCAAATCATCAGTAACAGGCAGGTCACCTTCTTTCATGCCAAGGGTTTTAAAGGCTTCTTGTAGATGAGCAGGGACAGGGTAATAGATCATTGACATAACACCTTTTTCTTTAAGCTTTTCATGAAGAGCGTCTCTTGCAGGTGTTTGAATTGTATATTGATGATAAACACAGTCTGTGCCTTCTAACTCAACAGGAGTCTGTACGCCTTCAACATCTTTTAAAAGCTCATTATATCTATATGCAGCTTCTTTTCTTTGTGTATTCCATTTATCAAGGTGCGGAAGCTTAACTCTTAAGATTGCAGCCTGAATTTCATCGAGTCGACTGTTAAAGCCCAATTCCTCATGATAATATCTCACTTTTCCGCCATGATTTCTCAGCCCTATAATTCTATCAGCAAGAAAATCACTGTTTGTGGTAATCATGCCGCCATCGCCATAGGCTCCGAGGTTCTTGGAAGGAAAGAAGCTGAAGCAGCCGATATCTCCAAATGATCCGGTTTTTTTGCCATTATATGTCGCACCAATCGCTTGGGCACAATCTTCAATAATATATAAATTATATTTTTTGGCTAATTCAAGTATTGGCTCGATTTCAGCAGGCTGACCATATAAATGCACCGGCATAATAGCCTTTGTTTTTGGAGTTATTTTCTTTTCTAACTGAGTATAATCTATATTGAAAGTATTTGGATCAACGTCTACAAAAACAGGGGTAGCTCCAACAAGACCTATTACCTCAGCTGTAGCAAAAAAAGTAAATGAAACAGTAATAACTTCATCACCAGGGCCTATGTCTAAAGCCCTTAATGCAAGATGAAGAGCATCCGTACCATTTGCCACACCAACAGCCCTTTTGGTTCCAACGTATTCTGCTACTTCCTGCTCAAATGATGTTACATTTTTGCCCAGAACATAAGATCCGGAAGATAAAACATCCAGAACAGCCTTTTCCATTTGAGGTTTTAATTGCTCATATTGCTGAGTTAAATCTAAAATAGGAATCATACTTACCACCAGTCTAGTCTTAATTAAATTGACATTAAATACTCTTACCACTAAATAATTTACTATACAAATAGTTTAACATAGCCCCTAAGAGTCTTTATAAATTCTTTACACCTGATATCAGATTTCAGGCTTGGTGAGCTGCTTTATTCACCCAAAAAGAGTGGCCAAACAAAACCAGCTCACCTTTTGAACAAGCGGGCTGGTTTTTATTGTTGTTTAACTTGCGCAAAATTTAACTATGAAGCTAACTTTTTGTATTGATGCAAGTTAATTACTTTTTCATCAGGGGTTTTCTCTGTTAAACTTTCAAGTTCATTAACAAAAGCATCTGGCATAAGCTTACTGCCGGTGAGTTTTTTCATCATTTCATTTTCTGATAAGTAGCTGCCTCTTCTGAACATCTTTTTCTCAAAGAAATCATGAGTTTTTTCTGTATCAAGCATATCAGTGCCATATTTATTCTTAAAACTATCATGAATTTGAGATGCCATCATTTCAGCTCTTAAATAATTTTGTAAATATGCAGGATGTGAGAGAAAATGTGGCACAGAAGCCCATTCATTATTTAATTTTTCCGGAATATTTCTTCCCCTATATTTTTTATCTGTATCAAACCATAGTTTTGCAAGATCCTGATCAGGATTTCTATACATTTCTCTTTCAAAATTGAGTAATTTTAGATAATGCCGCACAAAACCCACCTGTCCTTTTTTTCTTTGCTGACTTAATCTTTCTACTAACTCATCAGGCATATTTAATTTGTCCTGAAAGAATTTTTTTTCTCTAATAGGTAAATTTTCCATTAACATAGCTACAGCTTCAGTTAAAGCAGATGATGCTACATTTCTATCTAAATAAGGGATACGATCAGATATTCCAGCATCATAAATAGCGTGACCAGTTTCATGATTTAATGTCTCTAAAGAATTCAGATTATTTGTCAAATTAGCTAATATTCTTATATCTTTTGATGTATCAATATCAAAACAAAACCCGTGTTGATTTTTACCCTGGCGTGGGAATATATCATAGGTAATTGGCAATTTATCCAGATCCCAACCCATCTTTTTATACATTGCCTTGGTAATTGGCAGAAGATCCTCACGATCTTTGATGTATTTATTTGCTTCTTTAATAGGACTGTCTTCAAGCAATAAGCCATAATGCCATGGTCTTAAGTCTTCAGGTTTGATATTATAAGCTCTGGCTAATTTTTCATCATTTTCTTTGTACATTTTTTTAGCTATTTTATCTGTTTTAGCTTCCAGATCATTCAAAAGAGTGAAAAGCTCATTTTCATTAACGCCATAACTGTTCTTTAATTTATAGCTAAAATAGTTAGGATATCCTTGCTGTCTTGCAAAGCTGTTTCTTTGTTTAACAAGCTCAACTAAATCTCTTGCTATTACATCACCACCACCTTCTAAAGCAGTGTATATTTCTTTTCTCTTTTCAACATTTTTTTCGCTGCTTAACATCGTATTCAAATCAGCATTAGAGTATTCTTGACCATTTACTTTGCCTCTATATGCATTAATTTTTTTTGATATATATAATTCTTTTTGATTAATCGATACTGGCTCTGAATTATGTCCGGACATCCAGCCAATTAATTTATTTAGATGGATTTTTAATGTTGGATCATTAATCCCTTTTGCCTGAATCTTTTTTAATTTGTCACAAGTTTCATAGGTCCACAAAGGTTTATAATGTTTTTTTCTTGTATCTTGCTTAATATCAGAAGATGCTTCTTCTTGTCCTGTATACATATTCCAATTTCTTTTTGCTGACTCAGCACTGTCCTGATGAAGTTCTCTGGCTAGAGCTTTTCTGAGTGCAAGAAATTCTTTTTCATTTTTTGTATAATTTTTCTTGCCTAAAAATGCCAGATGATAATTTCTAGTATTTAAGAAATCTCTTTCATCAATGGTTTTTTTAGAGTCAGGTTTTTGAGTGCCGGCATATATATTGTCTTTGACTTTAGTATTATTTTGATATACTGAACTTCCTTGAATTCCCAATATATTCATTCTTTGATTCCTATTTCAAATATATTTCCAACATTTTTAGAAGAAACATAAAGATATAATATTGCTAAAAAAACAAACAAGTTTAATAAATATTAATATTTATATTCCACTAAATTATTGGTTGTAAAAATGTGGCTAATAATACTAACTCAAAAATTGACAAGAATGATTGAAGGCTTGAAAATACCTTCTGTTTTTCGTACAAGCACTCAAAATAAATAAAACACGCCCCTATTTGAGGCGTGTTAAAGTCGTGTTGAGCTATTATCTACTTTTTCTGAAAGATAACTACATACTCATGTTTAAAGATATAAAATCCGCCGGCAAGTGCTCTGTATCTCCAGAGGTTACTTGTTCTGCCTTTTCCTTTTTCATTACCTTCTATATTTTTTACAATTATGGATTTTGTTTTGAAGCCAACTTCATTCATCATTTGCATGCATTGGAAGCCAAGAGGAATCAGCTCACCTTTGGAATATTTATCACCAATGATTAAAGCTGCATATCTGCCACTTTCAAGACAATCATAACCATTTTGAGCAACAAGTTTAAACTGATCTAAAAATGCTTCTGTAGAACTACAGTTGGATAAATCGTCTTTTAGTTCACTAAATTTGATAATATCAGCATATGGCGGGTGTAATATTAATAGTTGAGCTTTTTCAGCATCCAATTTCTTTAGAGATCTATTGATTTTACCGACTACATTAGCTGAAGAACTATCACCATTTACTACCTTAACAGATTCAACAAGCTGATCCGCAGTAAATTTTTCCTTTACATATTTAGCAAGGTCAGACTTTAATTCAACGCCAATACATCTTCTACCCATATTCACGGCTTCAATAGCAGAGGTGCCTGAGCCTAAGAACATATCAAGAACTATATCATTAGGTTTTGTAAATCTGGTATACAATTGATGCGCAATTTGAGGAATATAATTTCCATGATATTCAAACTTATGGCCGGATCCCTTTGCTCTTGACGGAAAATTCCACAGAGTACCGGTTTCTATATGGTCATACTGTTTCCAGCTATTCAAATCTATATCATTATAAGGCTTTGTTTTTCTAACTGTATTGCCGCTTACTAGCTTTAATTCTACCTTTTTAGGCGTACCACCATTTATAGCCACAAATCCACTCTCCCCATATTATGTCTCATAAACTTACGTGCTTAATATATATGAATTTGTAATTTATGTGATCATTACTATGGATGATTTTATTTGACTATTTCGAAAAAAATTTATCCAGAAAAACAGATTAATCCAAAATCATGCCCTTGCCTGATTCTCATGCAATAAACAGTATTGGATTTTCCTGCTAGACTTTAACTTACTTTGTTGAAACAAAGTATTTATTTAGCCAGTCAAGTATTATTTTTTGTGATTCAGGCTGGAATTTAAGTAAATTTGTGCCATTTCCTCCATCAGGAAAAACTTTTAATTCCTTTATTCCCTGCGCATATTTAATTAATTCTGATGAACCTATATATGAAAATCTATCTTTTTTGCTTACCATAATTAGTACAGGGTTATTTCCGTATTCTGCCATAGGAATTCTGGTTTCAATGCCTTTATAACTAGTCGTTGGAGATAACAATACAAGTGTTTTCACCGCCTTGTCATTTTTTCTGGCGGCGAGTATTGCTGCATTTGCACTTATATTTGATGCAACAATAGCTACTTTATTGATATTTATTTCAGGATATTGCTGTCTAATGGAATCTAATGCTGAACATATATCTTCAGGATATTTCTGGAAATCTTGATCACTAAAGTTCTGCCAGTACTTGCGTTTACCTTTTTTGTTCATAATACTTTGCCCATGTCCTCTTAAGTCTAAAGCAAGTATTGCCATATCAGGATCAAGCTCTTTTACTTTTGCAGGAAAACCCTGCCAGTCAATTTTGCTTTTACCTAGAGAATGCAGGAATATAACTAATGGAACTTTGTTTTTCATAGAAGCTTTTTTAGGAACATCAAGTGAGCCAATAATATTAAAGCCGTCTTTTGCCTGATATTCAAATTCAACCGGCCCTTTAGCTTTTCTAGCCTCGGCAAAACAAGAGCAGCTAAAATATAGCACTGCCAAAAATACAAAATATAAAATTGTTTTATTTTTTAAGATACTCATCTAACCAGTCTACAATTTTCCGTTGTAAATCTTCTGATTTGTTCAAAAGATCGCTACCGTGTTCACTATTTTTATATATTAACAAATTATGAGTTGTTTTTACTACTTCATTTAGTTGATTAGAGGATTTATACGCATAATCATCCTCACTTCCGACAGCTATTAAAACGGGTATTTTTAAATTTTTTGCAGGTTCAAGAGTTTCTAACCCCTTATAATTTATTCCAGGAGACAAGGCTATTAAAGTTTTAGCCTTATTTGGATACCTTGATGCAACAATAATTGCACTGTTTGCCCCAATACTTGCTCCAGCTATACCTAGTCTATTGGGGTCAACAAATTTATCTTTGGAAATAAAATCTATTAAATCAGCTACATCTTCAGGAATTTTTTTCCAATCTTGTTCATTCATATTCTGATAAAACACTTCTTTGCCGTTTTTCATTCTGACACTTCTTCCATGTCCTCTTAAATCAACGTTACAAACAGCAAATCCATTATTTAAAAGAATTGAAATAAAGTTATTCCAGCTTGATCCGGTTTTCCCTAACATAGGTAACATTAGTACTGTGGGATATTTACTTTCGATCTTTGGGGAATAAAACTGAACAGTCATATTCAACCCATCTCTGGATTCTACAGTAATTTCTCTGATGTTTACTTTGTTGGAAGCTATATCTGACCGTTCATCATTTAAAGCACACATTAATAAAATCTCCCGGGCTTATATTTTATGATTTTCATTTATGTATGTATTTGTAGTAACCCTAATATGTTCAATATTTTGGCCTATTTTCTCACTAAAGAATGCTTCATTTTTTTTAACTGACTTAATATCTGCAATAGAAAGAATAGCCATTAAATTAACCAGTCGGGCTCTTTTTAATAGTTGTGCAAGAGCCTCAGCATTAAAATGCATCTTATTAGAAGCTAGCAATCCAATTATTTGATGATTTTTTATCAGGACATAAACATCATTTATAAAGTCTTCAGCAAAACCCAATCTGTATAAAATAGAACTTGCTGCCTCAGCCCCTTTTATGGGGTGCTGAGGATCAACTTCTTTCTCGTTTTTCTTAATATCGTGCAGTAAAGCTGTATACAAAAGCACTAATTTATCATATTTATTCAATGCTTTATATTCTTGTGTTTTTTGCATTTCTCTTATAACAAGCAGGGTATGTACGCTCAAGTCATAATCATGTGTGGCATGCTGCTTACAGTCAATAAGCCTTTGCCATTCAGGGATAATCTCCAGCACAAGATTCAACAGATTTGCCTGAACTTCAGGTAAAACAGAAAAATCAATTTCACCTTTATGCCTGAAACAGGAAATATTAAAATCCACATCTTCCCAATTAACTGATAAAAGGGTTTCATTAAGTTTTCGGGTTTTATCAGTTAATTGAAAAAATAAATTTTCTAACTCTGTATCTCTAATATCCTGCATAATACAACTCAAAAATTACTTCTATTTAATTTTACCAGAAATATACAAATTTTCCTGTTACCAGAGAATCTTATATTGCAGGATTATTAGTTTTTGCCAGTGGCATATCTGATTCTGATAATTTCATTATTAATCTTCAGCAAGTCTTGCATGCCCTAATGCCAAGACAGCTTCAGGAGAAGTTAAATTATTATATTCTTCTTCAGAAACATACCCTTTTTTCACTATGTACTCTTTTACTGACATATCTGCAGTTTCAAGCTCTTTAGCTATCAGGGATACTTTTTTATATCCAAGCACAGGAACTAAAGCCGTTAATGCTGCATAACTATTCTCAACCTGCCTTTGTATATTATCTCGATTGGCAACAATCCCATTTATACACTTTTCTCTAAAAGTTTTATTTGCATTAATCAGTAATGTCAAAGATTCCAGTAAAGAAAATGCTACTAAAGGAATATTCTGATTCAATTCAAATTGCCCTCCAGCCACACATTGATTGATTATTACATTATTTCCAAGAACTCTCATGCCAACTTGTGCTACGGCTTCAGGAATAACCGGATTAACTTTTCCGGGCATTATTGATGAACCTACCTGGACAGGAGGGAGTTTAATCTCAGCTAAGCCTGCTTGAGGGCCAGAATTCATCAATCTTAAGTCATTCGCTATCTTGATTAAATTTGTGGCATGGGCATTTAAAATTCCGCTAACTTCACTAAATACATCAAGATTTTGAGTATTTTCCACAAGATTTTCTGCCCTTGCAAGTCCTAAACCTGTTTGCTCTCTTAATTTTTCAATTACTCCGAATATAAATTTTCTTGGAGCACACAGACCTGTTCCAACAGCAGTTCCACCGATATTAACTACTCTAAGTCTTTCTTCGCACTTATAAATTCTCCACCTGTCTCTTGAAACAGTTTCAGCGTAGGCAGAAAACTCCTTACCAAGAGTAATTAATACAGCATCCATCAACTGGGTTCTTCCAACTTTAACAATATCGGCAAATTCTCTTTCCTTGTTCTGCAAGCTTTCTTGAAGGGCAATAACTTCTTTTTCAAGTTTTTGTAAAAGGAAAATCGATGCAATTTTAAGAGCAGTCGGATAAACATCATTTGTAGACTGATATAAATTAATATCTTCCACAGGATCAATGCAACTATAGTTCCCTTTTTCTTCTCCAATTAACTCAAGAGCACGATTAGCTATGACCTCATTAATATTCATATTGGTAGAAGTTCCTGCGCCACCTTGAATTGGGTCAATTATTATTTGATCATTCAATCTGCCTTCAATTAATTCCTCGCATGCCTGTAAAATAGCATTGGTTTTATTTTCAGGCCATTTGCCTATTTCTTTAATAGTAAGTATACAAGCCAATTTGACATATCCTAATGCTTTTATAAGCTCATTATTAATCTTATAATCAGACATTTTAAAGTTCTCAGCAGCTCTATATGTATGGGTTCCCCAGTATACATCTTGAGGAATTTTTACTGCACCTAAAAAATCAACTTCTTCTCTAAATTGCATTTTTATACTTTCATATTTTTGATGGGTTGAATTACTATTATTATCATAATAAAAATATCTTTTTTTAAAATATTATATTTATTTTTAATACTATGCGTTTAAATTAATTCTTTCAGCAGTTTTTCCAAGCTCAATCATTTTCTTTTCAAGATTTACAAATGCAGTACCTGCGTCTTTTTCAGTAATTTCCTTGCAAATGCGGCTGCTGTTTATACCTTCTTTTACAAAATCATAAGTTTTCTTGTCTTCGCCGGTTATGAATAAGCCTTCATATTTATCAGCCTGTGGATCTCGCTTCCAAGCCATAGAAAATTCTTACTGTTCATTGCTCTATCTTCTAAAGTTCTTAAGATTTTCTCATTTGCTTTTGATGTTTCTACAACAAAAGCTTTTCCAAATGAAATATTCATATTTTAAAGAAGCTATCTGAAAAGTAATAA
>DNSU01000001.1:0-6494 GCA_003499585.1 Cyanobacteria bacterium UBA9579
ACCCCTTAATTGGCTTTATTATAGTCAAAAATTTTATTGATAGACTTTTCAGCCTGTTCTATCAACTCTTCACTAGTTATAGCTTCTTCAGGATAAATAGAAATACCTAAATTCAAATTGTGATTCAGATATTGTGAAGTGTTATCCTGAAGATACTTTTTCAAACGCTTAATAACATTATTTGCACCTACTTTATCAGTATTGGAAATGATAATCTGCATATTATTATCCTGAGTAAAGAACTTACATTTATCTCCTTTTCTGATTATATTTATCTTACCGGCTGCAATATCTTTAATTATAGAGCTTATCGCCTGTGCAGAATCAATAAAATGCTCTTCAAGTAAGATTAATGCAAGATTAGAATGATTATACTTTGAATATTGAAGCTCATTATCAAGTTCAAGTAAAAAAGTACTATGATGCATCATAACGGGCAAGACAAATGAGAACGTACTACCTTTTTGCGGTTCACTCTCAAGCCAAATTTCACCTCTATGCGCTTCAATTAACTGCTTTGCAATAGGTAAACCTAAGCCTGTGCCCCCTACTTCTCTACTTAATGAACTTTCAATTTGTTGAAACTTATCAAAAACTTTAGGAATATCTATTTCATTTATACCAATTCCACTATCTTCAATGCTTATTTTGACATAATCCCCTTTTAATCTATTTTGATGTTTTAGATTTATTGTAGATGGGTCTTTATAAAACAAGCTGGTATCAATGGAATCAGCCTTTACCTTTTTAGCTGATATCTTAATTTCTCCACTTTCAGGAGTGAATTTAATAGCGTTTGACAAAAGATTTGACAGAACCTGCTCAATTCTATTAATATCACCATACATTTGAGGAAGCTCATCAGCTATATTCAGGCTTAATTTAATACTTTTCTTTTCAGCAAGACTTTCAAACGTTGATATTACAAATTGAATTGGTTCAAGAATATTAAGAGGCTTAAACCTGTACTCCATTTTCCCGGCTTCGATTTTTGATAAATCAAGCAAATCATTAATAATTCCTGATAATCTATCAACATTTCTCTTGGCTATACTCAGAAAATTATCCTGTGTAGCGGTTATCTCGCCTGTTTTACCGGTTAACATAATATCAAGGGAGTTTTTAATAGAAGTAAGCGGAGTCCTTAACTCGTGAGACACGATTGATATAAATTCTGATTTAAGCTTCTCAAGCTTTTCCAGTTTTATATTTGTCTTTTTAATTTCTTCATATAGAATTGCACTTTCAAGAGGCAGTGATACCTGTTTTACTACTGTCTGGAAGCAAGTTGAATCTTCTCCCGAAAATTCACTTTCTCTTAAAATTTCCACTGTTCCAAAGAATTGATCTGATGTACTAATTGGCGAAAACAGACTGTCAAATTCAAGAACAGGCAAATCATAAGTTTTTTCTTCACTTTTTATATTTTTTTCTACCTTTACATTATCTATTGATAATTCAAAAGGAAGCTTTGCGTTTTCAAAAAGGCTTTTATATCCGATAATGGCTCTTAACTTTAGTGCCTGCTCCAGTCTTCCTGATATTGGATATAGAGAATTAACTATAAGAGTTGCATCTTCAGGATTATTTATTATCAATGCAAGACAAATTGAAAAATTCAGACTTTTTTCAAGCCCGATATTCATAATACTTACGAGTTTTGTTTTATCTAAAGTCCCGGCTAATTGTGAACTTGTATTATAAAGTACGTTTAACTGATATAAACTCTTTGCCAGCTCACTGTTATTTGTATATAAAATATCCAAGAGCTTTTTAATTCGAAGATGGGCATTAACCGTAGCAATTAATATATTATCCCTAAAAGGCTTAGTAATATATCCATCAGCCCCAACAAGCACTTCTTCTGATGGAGAATCCTGTGAAGTGAGTAAAATTATTTGTATATCATTAGTTTTACTATGTAATTTTAATTTTTTACATATATTGGAGATATTTATTTCTGTGCAGGAAGTATCAACCAGAGCTATATCAGGCGACAGCTCATTTGCAGCTTTAAAAGCTTCTTCCTGGCTAAAAGCAACCGTTACATCATAACCAACATCTTTTAAGAGATCGGCTGAATCCTGATTGTTATCTTCTTTATTGTAAATAATTAAAATTTTTGACATAAGCTATCGATATATAACGTCCGGACTTTGTTACTGGTTACCTTAATAAATTATAATACACTTTAAACCTGATTATTAAAGATAAAGTAAAATCTCAAGAATTATAAGGCAAGTCAGGACTTATATGTATTATTAAGTTTTTTATAAGTATGTCTTTAAGATTCTTTTGCAGTTGAATCTAAATCCAGAATTTTAGCCAGAGATTTTGTGTCGCCTTTTAATTTAAAATATTCTGCAAATTTCGGGGTGGTCTTTAATACGAATGATCTGCCGTTTTTATCTTTTTTCTTGGTTATAAGCCCTTTATCCAGAAGCTCTAAAATATGATCATAAGCTGATTGTCCGCGTAATTCGATTAACTTTGTTTGTCTTATAGGCTCTTTTATGGCAATAACCGATAAAGTCCTTAATACAGCAGGCTTTAATTCAACAGGTACAAGCTTTTCTACTATGTCCATATATTCCTGCTTTACCTGAATTATATAACCATCCTCATCGTCAATCTCAAGGGCGGTTTCTCTTGAAGAATAATCCATAATCAAATCAAGCAAAGCAGATTCAACTTCAGCAGGATCTTCTTTTAAGATTTCTGCTATCTCATCTATTTGCATGGCTTTTGCCGTTATAAACAAAACAGTTTCTATGCGTGGTTTTAAAGACATTTTCTTCCCGATAAAATTTTAACTAAAATTCTTTGTCATTGCGCGGTGCTTCGCACTGTCTTATGTTCTTAATCATTCTATAATACCTTGTGTCATTGCGAGGAGCGTAGCGACGAAGCAATCCAAGAACCTACTAAATAATATTATCATACAGATCTTTCCATTTCTCATTAAAATTATTTATCAACTGCAGTTTCCTTTTTCGAGAACCACCTTTAATTTGTTTTTCCCTGACAATAGCATTTTCAATATTATCAAATATTTCGTAGTAAACCAATTTTGTTAAATCATATTTTTTTGAAAAACCGTCAATTAATTTGTTTTTGTGTTCATAAATTCTTCTAACAAGATCATTAGTAACACCTGTGTAAAGCGTTCCGTTTTCAAAATTGGTTAATATGTAAGTGTAATATTGTTTGGATTGCTTCGTCATTTCATTCCTCGCAATGACAGAGACTTTAACTAATTAATATATTCCTCTATTTTTTCTATATTTGGATTATTTTCCTTTAATTGACTTATTGTATATTTAAAAAAATCTGGATTTGAGTCAGTATTTACAATATTGCTTAATTCTTTTCCAATTTGAGTAAAATTTACCTTGCCAAATTTTAAAACATTATCTTCTACTTTGTTAAACTTGATATATAGAGGCTTTCCATAGTAATTTATCAATACTTCATTTGAAACTAATTTTAGTAGAAAATCAGATAAGATATTAAAATTTATCAATCCAATACTATCTAAATGCTGTAATGAACCAAAATCTATTGAATTTTTATTATATATTTCTGCATTTGGCTCAAATATTAATGGGCCTAGACCCTCCCATGCAAAACTACAAAGATTTTTAAAAAGCATAGCTTCATTTTTATCTAAAGAAGACATAAAATTGACAGTACGTTTTGAAAATGTTCCGGGCTTGTTTGATTCACCGGATAAAATATTAGCCCATAATAACTGCATTTCTTTATCAGAAATTAGTCTGCTCTTTTCAAAGAAATTTGATATCCAGTCATCTTCTATATCTTCTGGCCTTGCGTTTTGATTAACGCCTGATATTGCTTCTTTTATTATTTCTTCCATATTTATTTGTTTTTTTGTTTCTTCATTAACAAAACGTACTAACGCTCTTTGCTCTAATTCATTAACCTCAATTTTGCCTAAAGCCCTAATTTTATCAGCTTCAACCTCAGCTTTTGCTATACGTTTTATTTGATGTGGTTCATAAACAATGCCTATTGCATCAGATATTTTTTCAAGCAAGACAGTTACAGGTTTTGATAAATCTCCAAGATTAATTAAAGAATTACCTTCACCCATTTTATAAACCTCTCTTTTTACTGTCTAATAAATTATTAGCCTACACTCTCTGGAACTATGTACAGGTCGGAATAAAATTCATCCTGTACTAAATCTATTCTACTTCTGGCAGCTAAAAATAGCAAAGTTATATAAGTAGAAATCTTGTCCATGCCTGTCTCATTGAGATCAGAAAGTTCAATTTTTTCACTGGTTTCAAATAATTTTAGTAATATGACGTGAAGTTTCTCAATGCCATCTTCAATATACTCTTCATGAGCCATTTCAAGAATGTCTTCCGGTGTAAAATCAGCATAAGAACGTGCTCTTCTTGTTTTGGCTCTTTCCTGAGCGTTCTTTAAAGAACAGATTTTATCGATTTTTTCATAAAATTCAAGCTGTTTAATCAGGTCTTTTAAGGTAACAACACGTTTTCTGTTTAATCTAACGCTGGTTCTTCTGGCTAGAGCATCTTCAAGAGAAATTACGTTATTAAGATTTATATCGTCATCTAAAGTATCTTCATATGTTTCTTCAAAAGAATTAGGATCTTCAGTCTCTATTATGGAAGGTTCTGTTAAAATATCGGATTTTAATCTTAATAAAACAGCAGCAAAGAAAAGGGTTCTGCCTGTAAGTTTCAGGTTTTGAGACTTTATTTCAACTAATTCATGTAAAAATTTATCTGTAACATCGACAATGTCAATGTTCCAGGGGTCAATCTTGCCTGTTTTTGCCATTTCTACAAGAATTTCTATTCCGTCTTGAAGAATAACGCTACTCATGGAACTTCACCCCTGTTACTTTTGTTGCGCCATTATTTTTCTGCGTAACACCAATAGTCCTATTTGCTGATTCTATCATAGGTTTTCTTAAAGATACTACTATAAATTGTGTATTTGACGCCTGAGTTTTTATCATTTGAGCTAATCGCTCTGCATTTATGCCATCAAGGTGCATATCAACTTCATCAAATGCATAGAATGGTGCTGGCATGTAACGCTGCAATGCAAATACCAGAGCTAAAGCCGTGAGGGATTTTTCTCCACCACTCATGGCTTCTAAGCGTTGCATTTTCTTGCCTCTTGGCTGTGCTTCGATAGTTAAGCCGCCAGAAAATGGTTCATGAGTATTTTCCAAAATTAAACTGCCTATACCATCAGACAATTGCTCAAAAATATCTTTAAAGTTGCCGTTTACATTGTTAAATGTGTCCATAAAAGATCGATATTTAAGATCTTCATAGCCATTCATTCTTTCAATTATCTGAGTTCTTTCATTGGAAAGAGTATCTATCTTATTTTTAAGCTCCTGTTTTCTGTTGAAAACCTCATCATATTCGACCAGAGCCTTCATGTTTACAGGCTCGAGTTCTTCCATTCTACGCTGAAGTCTTGCTATACCTTTATTTACTTCTTCTATAGATATGTCTACTTTTGCTAAAGCTGCAATATCATATCCCTGCTGAACTAATTCTTCTCTAATATTGAAAAGTTCAGGTTCTAATTCTTTTCTTCTTGTTTTGAACGCTTCTACCTGTTCATGGAATCTTTCAATTTTAGATTCGGCAATACTTTTTCTCTTTTCAAGATTTAAGACTTCTTCATTAATGCTGTCTCTTTTTTGTTGAAGTTCAACTAATTCGTGGCCTATTTCTTTAATTTTCTCGTTTAATTCTAATATTTTCTTATCAGTTTCAGTAATTTCATTTTTATGAAGCTCTTTTTCCTGAGCAAGAGTAACATTATCTTTACCAAGACTCTCTATTCTTTCTTCCTGTGCTTTGATCGCCTGATTATTAAAGTCTATCTCCATTTTTAGAGACTTAATATCATTATTGCAATTGGCAAGTTTAGATTCATTGCTCTTGATTTGGAACTCAATACTTTCTGTCAGATCATTTAATCTGGTTAAATCATCTTTTGGTAATGTTTTTTCTATATTTACAATTTGATCACTAATGCCTTGAATCATCTCAGCAATTTTTTGAAGCTTGTCATTCTGTTGAGATAACGCCTTTTCAGCCTCATCAACCTTTGGAGTAAGCTCAGTAATTAAATTACGCTTTAATTCTAAAGTTGCATCAAAATCGCTCAGGTTTCTCGATATATTATCAAGTTCAAGTTTCTTTCTGTTAAGCTCGGTCATCGTGCTTGAATAGTCTTGTCTTATTTTATCCAGCTTTTTTTCAGCTTCAGCTTTTGATCTTTCAAGAGCTATACTCTTATTTTCAAGCTCTTTAACTCTTTCTTTATAAATATCAAGCTCATCATCATCAGCCTGAGCAAATTTCAGCCCTGATCTACTTGCAGAACCTCCTGTCATCGCACCTGACTTTTCAAGAAGACTTCCATCAAGTGTAACCATACGATATCTGCCAATCAGACTTCTTGCTACATTG
>DNSU01000001.1:6564-12237 GCA_003499585.1 Cyanobacteria bacterium UBA9579
ACATTCATGTCTTCGACTATTAAAGTTTCCCCAAGTGCAAAATGAAAAGCAGAATCATAAACACTGTCAAACTCAATAAGGTTAATAGCATAATCTATGACACCGGGTATATTTGGAACTTTCTGCCCCCTTGGTCTTGGGTTAATTTTATTTAAAGGTAAAAACGTTGCTCTGCCTGCTCTTGCAGACTTTAAAATTTCGATGGCCCTGCTTGCTATTTCATCTGTGTCAACTACTATAAATCTCATTCTTCCACCCATAGCTATTTCAAGAGCGGTTGCATATTCTTTATCAACTTGCCCAAGCTTAGCCAAAGGGGCATGAACTCCAGTTAATCCTGAATTCATTATAGTATCAATTTCTCTGCCAAAATTCATATCTTCCACGGCTCGTTTATTTGCTTCAAGTTGGGCAACTCTTTTATAAGCCAGTGAAATATTGTAATTTAAGTCATTTAATTCATTTTTTATTTTATCCAGCTCAAACAGGCAGCTCTTTTGCATAGTTTCATAGTCTTTTAATTCCTGAGTTAACTCAGTAACTTGCACTTGCGCCATATCTTGTTTAGACAGGAGTTCTTTTTTAGACTCATCCGACTTTTCAATTTCTTTTTGAGCTTCTTCTATATCGCGGGTATATCTGGATAAATTTTCTTCAAGAATAAGCTTTTCTTTTAAAAAGGCATTCTCTTCATCCTGTTTAGCTTCAAGATTCCTTCTTAAAGCGCTTCTTTTTTCAAGATTTTCATTGGTTGTCTTGTTTATGCTTGAAACTTCGCTTGTAATTCTGTCGAGTTCTTCTTTTTCCTGTTTAATATTTTGCTCGATAACGGTTATTTCATCTTTTTTATTGTCTATTTTTAGGCATGTATCTTCTATTTTCTCTTTTAATCTTTGAATATTATCTTTAGCACTAGCTGTATTATTGCTGTTATCCTGAACCTGTTTATCAATATAGGCTATAGCATCTTTTTTTCTTGCTATAACGCCTTTTAATGACTCAATTTGCTTTTTAATCTCTATTTGCTCATCTTCACCTTTTGCTTTAACAAGCTCAGATATTTCTTTTAACTCTAACTGAGTTGATTCAAGGCTAGCAATTAGCTCTTTTAGCTTTTCATCTTCTGATTTTTTAGTTTTGTTGGCGTCCAAAATACTTTCATGCAGGCGCTCCATAGAAGTTTTTATATCAAAGTATTTGACTATAGAAATCTTACTTTCAAGAGCTTGTTTTTCTTCTTTTAATTTTTGATATTTTAGAGCCTGTGATCTTTCTTCTTCAAGCTGTGTAAGCCTGACATCAATCTCATTCAGGATAATACTTGATTTATCTACACGATCTTCAACTGTTTCAAGCTCTTTTTTTGCCTGTTCTATTCTTCTGTCAAAATCAGCGACTCCAGCTATTTCATCGAGAATTTTTCTACGTTCAAAAGGGGTCATATTTATGATGCCTGTGACATCCCCCTGCATCATAACGTTATAACAACCGGGAGATATATTATATTTAGACAAGTGATCGTGAATTTCAGTCAGGGATGAAACTCTATCATTTAGATAGTATGTACCTGTATAGCCATTACTGTTTCTTTTAATTTTTCTTGTAATGGAAAAGCTAACGTCACGACCGTTTTCAGTAAAACCTATTTTAACTGAAGCTTCATTTTTCTTTCCGAGGTTATTTATAAGATCAGGAAGCTTCTCAGCTCTTAATGTACGGGATGTTGACAAACCAAGAGCAAATAATACACTATCAATAATATTACTTTTACCAGAACCATTAGGTCCTGATATGGTTGTAAAGCCTTCCAGAAAAGGGATGGTGGTCTTATCTGAAAAAGACTTAAAATTATCTATATCTATTTCTTTGATATATATCTGCAATAGTCGACTAGTCCCAAACCGTTAATTTTACTATATTTTAGTACTAAACATATAACAGCATTACACTATATGTGGTGGCCATTGTCAAGAATGTAACTCTGGCACTTTTTATCACCTTTTATTAGATTGGCCTATATTACTAACTATAGAGTAGAATATAAGTTTTTATAGCATCTGGTATAATTCGAAAGCTTTACAGTTACAAAATTAAACATATTTAAAGGAGATAATTATGCCGGAATTCTCAAGCCCCTTTAAAGGTTTAAACAGCGATAGAAAACTAACAAAAGGAGAGTTAATGCGTGCTATCAGATTTAGCATTGCAGCAGAATACGAAGCTGTGCAAATTTATATGCAAATAGCAGAATCTATTGACGATGAGCTCGCTAAAAAAGTTCTTATAGATGTTGCAAACGAAGAAAAAGAGCATGCCGGGGAATTTATGAGAGTACTAAGAGAACTAAATCCAGAGGAATTCGAGTTTTATAAAAATGGAGAAGAAGAAGTAGAAGAAATGATGAAGGAATAACAAATAATAGTATTATTGATGTTAGCTTTCTGATTTTGGTAGTACTTTTGCATCAGAATTTGTCTTCTGCATTTTAAGCTCATGTAAATCCTCGCTAATTATTTCTATAGCATTAAAAAGATCGTCAATTGCAATTTGAAACTCACTCCTAATTTCATCAATAAAAGCCTTAAAATTCCTATCTTGCATAGCTTTCTCCTTATTTGTCACTACCAGTGATTGTCACTGGTAGTAGTATATTATAAAAATGTTTTTATGAACAAGGAATTTTTAATAAAATTTGGAAATAAAATAAAAGAGTTTAGAATACAAAAAGGCTTAACCCAAGAAGAATTAGCTTTTGAAGCAGGAGTATCACGCTCTACTATTGCTATGGTAGAAGTAGCACAGCGTGATATAATTTTATCTAAAATTGTTGATATAGCAAATGCTCTTGGCGTAAAACCTTATCAGCTAATTGAATTTGATTAACAGGATTCTTCCAAACTCTTTCTTAAATAGGCTTCTATAAAGCTATCCAACTCTCCATTCATAACAGCTTCAACATTTCCAGTTTCATAGTTAGTCCTATGATCTTTAACCATGCTGTATGGATGGAATACATAAGACCTGATCTGGTTTCCAAAATTGATATCCATCGCAGCCCCTTTAATTTGTGCCATTTTGTCTTCATGCTGAGCCTGTTTAATAGCAAGAAGTTTTGATGCCAAAAGCTGCATGGCCAGCTCTTTATTTTGAGCCTGAGATCTTTCCTGCTGGCATTTTACAACTATACCTGAAGGTTTATGCACAATTCTAACTGCTGTTTCTACTTTATTAACATTTTGACCGCCGGCACCACCGGCTCTCATAGTCTCTACTTCTATTTCTTCAGGCCTGATGTCAACTTTTGACTCAATACCCGGCATAACAGGGCTGACTTCTAATGAAGCAAAACTTGTCTGTCTCTTAGCGTTAGCATTAAAAGGTGATATCCTTACGAGTCTATGAACGCCTTTTTCAGCTTTTGCATAGCCATAAGCATATTTACCGGTAATTTTTATCGTTGCACTCTTTATTCCTGCTTCTTCGCCTTCTGAAATATCAAGAGTATCCACTTTCCAGCCTCTGGATTCAGACCATCTTATATACATTCTAAGAAGCATCTGCGCCCAATCCTGAGCATCTGTACCACCAGCTCCGGCATTAACTGTTAAAATAGCATCATTAGTGTCAAATTCACCACCAAGCATCTTTTGAAGCTCCCATTTGTCAAGCTCAGTATCAAGCTGTAACATAATAGCTTCAATTTCGCCGTAAAGGGAGGAATCGTTTTCCTCATCGGCAAGATCTATTAATACACCAATATCTTCAACATGAGTTGACCAATTGTTATATTGATTAAGGGTATTTTTCAATTCACTTAATCGCTGAGATAATTCCTGAGCTTCTTGAGGGTTATTCCAGAGATTGGGATCCTGGAGCTTCTCTTCTAAATCAGCAATACTTTTTTTAAGCTTATCTAACTCAAAGACAGCTCCTGACTTTGAGCAGCTTTTCTTTTATTTCTTCTCGTTTTCTTCTATATTCACCAATCATATTACACCTCTTATTCTAAAATTTGCCCCTTTTTTGATGGGCAAATATACCCATCTTGCCAACTATAAATAACAATATTATTAAGAGGACTATGTTTTTGAAGGAGCCTTGAAACGCAGAGCGTTTCTTTCTCCTAGTATCAACCAAGTATTATTGGAATGATTGCTGACATGTGAATGTGGCTTAGCCACCGACGGAGAAAATATAGTCCTCTTCTAACTTTATGTCAATCCAATAAATTATTCTCAAAAATTTAGAATGATGTCAAACACCATTCTAAATTCTATATTAATTAAATTAATTATTCTATATTAAACTTTAGAAGTGCGTGCAGCTCCACAGCATTTTTTATATTTTAAACCGCTACCGCAAGGACAAACATCATTTCTGCCGACTTTACCGTTAGATTTTATCGATTCATTTTCTGATGATGGAGGAATAAACTTCTCTGCCGCTCTTGATAAATCTGTACTTATCGGTTCATCATCGTGCATTTGCACAACCTGAATCTCAAATTTAGTTCTAAACAAGTGAGCTACGGTTTCTCTTTGAATATCATGCATCATTGTATTAAACATATCAAAGGCTTCTCGCTTATATTCTATAAGCGGATCTTTTTGTCCATAAGCTCTTAAGCCTATGCCTTCTCTCAACATATCTATATTATGCAAGTGATCGATCCATTTGCTATCTGCAATTCTTAATAAAATATCGCGTTCAAGGCTTCTCATTATGTTATTTGATGCACTAACTTCCTGAGGCTCAAATTTGTCCTGATCAACTTCATGAGACTGACCAAGGGTTGAGTTGTAGAAGTGAACGATTTCAGCTTCGTGCTTTTTATATGCATCCAGCGCTGCATCTTTAAGCTTGTCGTATAATACGTTGTATTTTAGCCCTTTGATGCTGGTTAAATCAATATATGACAATTGCGGTATTGATGAGTGAAGGGCTTTAAGCATACTTTTTAAAGTTTCATCATCATACTCATCAAGCGACATTTCAGGGTTTATGTAGCCTCCCATAATTTGATTAACTTCCTGATCAATCATATGAAGGACATCTTCATAAATATTCCCACCTTCAAGAACTTTTCTGCGTTGACGATAAAAGAGTTCCCTTTGCTGGTTTATTACATCGTCATATTCAAGAACGTGTTTTCTTATATCAAAGTGATAAGTTTCAACTTTCTTTTGAGCAGATTGAATGCTTCTGCTGACAAGAGGAGCTTCAATAGCCATATCTTCATCAACCTTCAGGGTTTCCATAAGAGCAAATATTTTATCACCGCCGAAAATTCTCATAAGGCTATCTTCAAGTGACAGGAAGAATCTGGTTGAACCCGGGTCACCCTGTCTTGCAGCCCTACCTCTTAATTGGTTATCAATACGTCTTGATTCGTGTCTTTCTGTACCAATAACATGCAAGCCACCTGCTTCCACAACACGTTTATGTTCATCCTGAGTGATTTTAAGCGCTTCATCAAGGGCCTGCTCTTTTAATTTTTTGTATTCATCAGCAGGAGTGTCTTCAGGAGTAATTTCTCTTGCAATTAATGATTCTTTTGCTAAGAATTCATGGTTACCACCAAGCAATATATCAGTACCACGACCAGCCATATTAGTAGCAAGGGTTATTGCTCCCAACGCCCCAGCTTGCGCAATAATTTTTGCTTCTCGCTCG
>DNSU01000001.1:12243-15339 GCA_003499585.1 Cyanobacteria bacterium UBA9579
CCAGCCATATTAGTTGCAATTGTAATTGCCCCATAACGGCCTGCTTGAGCAATAATATGAGCTTCTTTTTCGTGATGCTTAGCATTTAACACATTATGCTTAAGGCCTCTTTTCTTTAGAAGGCTGGATATGTGTTCTGATTTTTCAATACTTATTGTACCTACAAGAATAGGCCTACCCTGTTCATGGATTTCTTCAATCTCATCTGCAACTGAGATATACTTTTGTTTCTCTGTTTTATAAATAATATCAGGATAATCTGTTCTGACATCTTTTCTGTTTGTTGGTATTGAACTTACTTCAAGCTTATAAATTTTTCCAAATTCTGCTTCTTCAGTCATAGCAGTACCTGTCATGCCTGCTAATTTTGGATATAACCTGAATAGATTTTGGAAAGTAATACTGGCCAGAGTCTGGGTTTCATCCTGAATAGCCACACCTTCTTTAGCTTCTACAGCCTGATGTAAACCATCACTCCAACGACGACCCTCCATAAGCCTCCCTGTAAATTCATCAACTATGACTACTTCGCCATTTTTGATTACATAATCGACGTCTTTTCTATATAATTCTTCTGCTTTTAAAGCCTGTAACAAATGATGTGCATACTGGGTTGCAGGGTCAAATAAGTCTTTTACTCCTATTAATTCCTGAGCTTTATCAATGCCTTCTTCATTAAGAATTACGTTTTTATTTTTCTCTTCTACTGTGTAATCAACATCTTTAACTAACAATGGAGCAACTTTTGCCATTGTTTTATATGTTTCTGCTGATTTTTCAAGTCTTCCGCTAATAATTAAAGGTGTTCTAGCTTCATCAATAAGAATACTATCGACCTCGTCAACAATAGCATAATAAACCGGTCTTTGAACTAACTGTTCAAGACTTCCGGACATATTATCTCTCAAATAGTCAAAACCGAATTCATTGTTTGTGCCGTATGTAATATCAGCAGCATATGCTTGTTTTTTCAGTTCAAATTCATTAAAAGATCTGTTTGCTAAAACAACTCCAACGTCAAGTCCCAGAAAATTATATATTTTACCCATCCATTCGCTGTCACGCTTGGCGAGATAATCGTTCACTGTTACAATATGAACACCTTTTTCTGTTAAGGCATTTAAATATGCAGGTAATGTGGCTACAAGGGTTTTACCTTCACCTGTTCTCATCTCAGCAATCCCGCCCCTATGAAGAACTACACCACCAATAAGCTGCATATCAAAGTGGCGCATATTAAGAGTACGCTTGCCTGCTTCTCTAACTACAGCAAATGCCTCAGGCAGAATACTCTCAAGAGCTTCTGCTTCTAGTTCTCTATCTCTTTGCGGATTGGATGATTTATTTCTTTTAGCTAATCTTTCTTTAAACTCAACTGTCTTTGCCCTTAGCTCGTCATCTGAAAGTGCAATAATTTCAGGTTCCAGACTATTAATATAGTCAACTATAGGCTGAATTTTCTTAATCTTTTTCTCGTTTGGATCCCCAAGAAGTTTTAATAATAAATCTATCATGATTGATAATTATCCTTAATTTGGTGATGGCCTTCACCTTACTTATGTTATCGGCTAATGTCTCTGGAATTATTTAAAGTTATAACCTTAATATTATATTTTAAATTTATCTCCCAATAAATATTCTATTATAGTAGACCTAAAAAAGAAAATTATGTTCCTAATTCAGAAGTTAAAAGGCTCTTCAGGATTTTTTACGGTTATATTTTATTGAAAAATTGCTTTTTATTAAAGCCTGTAAGTAAAGATAACACAGAATAAACACAATTTAAACCTGTTATAAAAATTTGAAAAACACCATTTCTATTAGTACTCTGTATACATCAAGTGTTAAATTAAATTAAGTAACATTACCTTTTTTTCAAAACTATGCCTTTCATAGGCTGAAGATTAACCTGATTTATCAATTGATTATCAATAGTCATATAAATATTTTGTGGCAAGATTACTGTTTTTACAGTATTTGTATCGTTTAATAACACTTTTCCCTTTGTATAATCCCTAACCAATACACCGTTAGGCATTCTTTGACGAACAGCTGCAGGGTATCCAATTTTCCCAACTTTCCTGACCAGTTCAAACCATTTTGGCGATTCATAAGAAAAACCCCATATATTATCAGTTAAAAGCACTGCTGGCAGGAAAAATTCAGGAACATAATGGAACTTTTCACCTTTATAAGTATCATACTGAACCGTATCATAGATAATCTGGCTATTAGACTGCGCACGTTGAGTCCAGTCAAAATATTCATCAAGGCTTTTTTTTGTAGGCTTAAGCCTGCCTTCAAGCATAACTATGTCTCTAGCCTGATATAAGGGAGATGGAGGACTATTCCCGATAATTATCTTATAAGGCCCTATCAGTTGTCTGCCTTTTTGTAATGCAACTTCCCATCCTCTTTGTATTTGTTTGAATTTTGCTTCTGATATATTTAAATTCTGCCAGTTTGACCTCCAAATGTTGTCAATAAATAGTCCATCCATACCCTGATCAGTAATTCTTTTCATTCTTGCAGCAAAATAATTCTGCCAGACAGGCTCAGTTGAGTCGAACATATATCTTTTTTTGCCGTAGCTTTTCTCATAAGGATAAATATAACTTCCCTGTCTATCTTTTAAAAGAACTTCAGGATGTTGTTTTACAAAATTTTTAAAAGTGTCCTGATAAAACCAGACATCCGAAATGTTCAAGTATTGCAAGACTTTTATATCAGGGTTTAATGCTTTAAGTTTTCTTGCAATTTCGTAAGATGCTTCCTTATCAACAAACAGATCTTCTGATTTATTGATAATTACCATATCAAGCATAGCAGCATCTTTAAGAGCATTTGGATTATTTCTAATTCTCTTGGTTGAAAGCTGGTTTAATCCAATTCTTGGATATTCAAGGGTCTTAAAAAACTGATTAGCAAGATGCGTCTGGGAAACAGCCGGACTCTTAAACCCGCATCCTGCTAAAAAACATAATAAAACCACAAATATTGCTCTATTTATCATTATCTTTCTCCATATCTAAATTTTAAAATTACATTGATTATTTAAAGCGGGTATGTTCTTGAAGGAACCTCCGCAAGACTTAA
>DNSU01000001.1:15445-23549 GCA_003499585.1 Cyanobacteria bacterium UBA9579
AAGAGCATACCCGCCTCTATAAAAACTTAAAGATTCTATTAATACATAATAATTAAATTGTAAACTTTCAAAAACGTGGTAAGAATAGACCACATATACATTTTTTGATACCTGACTAACTTATACTCCTAGACTTTTTATATCTGATAAAATAGTAAGATATGTTTTGAGAAAAATAGGAGTTAGATAGGTCCTTATGAATAGAGAAGTTTCTAAAGTTAAAGAACACAAAAGTGCTGTTTTCCCTTTTTTAGATAAGCCTGTTGAGATTTACAGACTTGAAAACGGGCATACTGTAATTATCGCAAACAAGCATGGAGAGCTTGTAAATATTAGCACCTGGGTACGCACAGGTTCAATAAATGAAGATGATAAGATAAACGGGATTTCACACTTTCTTGAACATCTTATGTTTAAAGGCACTCCTGAGCATCCGGCTGGAGAATTCGACAGAATTCTGGAAGCCAGAGGAGCCATCGTTAATGCAGCTACGTGGAAAGATTACACTTTTTATTATGTAACACTTCCAAAAGGTTCAAATAATGAATATTTTAAAGAAGCTCTTGATCTTCATGCCGATATGATGCTTAATGCTTCTGTCCCTAAACATGAAATAGGACCTATATTTGATTTTCATAATCCGGATGTAAAAGAAAAACGTGAAAGATATGTAGTAATTGAAGAAATCAGAATGAGGGATGACCAACCCTGGTCTAAAACATATAATGAACTAAATCATATTATGTACACCAAACACCCATACGTTATGGATGTTATTGGAACCGGTGAGATTATTTCATCAGTTCCAAGACAGACTATAGTTGATTATTATAAAAAATGGTATACAGCTGATAACTTTATAACTATTGTCGTTGGTGATGTAGATACTGAAGAAACTTTGAATTTAATCAGAGAAAAGTTTAAATCAGCAGAATCAAAACCTGAAATAAAGGTTAAACATCCGGAGGAAGAACCACAAACACAGCCAAGATTAGTTGAAAATATGAGCAAGTTAAATACAGGCTTTACAATATTTGGATTTCATGGACCTCAAGCCGGTAATTTAAAAGAAACCATTGCCATTGATACAATTAGCATAATACTGGGTGAAGGTAAAAGTTCAAGATTACATCAAAATCTGATTGAAAAACCGGAAACACCTGTTTTTAATGTAGTTGGAAGCGGCCAATATCAATTTAAAGATGGAAATACATTCTTTATTCAGGCAAATTTCCATCCAAGCCAAAGAGGAAAAGCATTAGAGCTTTTAAAAGTTGAAATCAGAAAAATGATTGATTCTCCTGTATCACAGGAAGAACTTGATAAAGCTAAAAAGAAATTAAAAGGCCGATTTGCCAGTGAATCTGAAACAGTTTCAGAGATTGGTGAATCAATAGGCCATTTTATGACTATATGCGACGATATTTCCTGCTATACAAATTATTTAAACATCCTCAATACTTTAACAGTGCAGGATATATTTGAAATTTCAAGAAAATATCTTGATTTAAACAAAGTCAGTATTTCTGTCTTAATGCCAGAAAATGAGGAAGGGGAAGTAAAGTAATGAATTCTTTTGATATAAACAATCTTAGCAATGGAATAAAAATAATTACAAAGAAGAATAGCCATACTCCAAGAACTGCCGTTTGCATGTTTATTGATTCAGGGACTAAAAATGAAAATAAGGCAGGTATTGCAAGTCTCGCAGGACGCCTGTTACTTCAGGGGACCGAGTCAAGAACTGCGGAACAATTAGCAAATGAACTTGATTCTAATGCTATAGAGATGAATGTTGATGTAAAACAGGATTATATTAAAGTAAAATCTGTTTTTCTCAATGAGGATTTTGGTAAAGCATTAGACCTGATGTCAGATATAATCAAACATTCAACTTTTGAAAACTTTGAAAAAGAAGCCAGAAAATTCAGAGGGGAGATAGAAGTGGATCTTGATTCTCCAAAAATAAAGGCCTTTGATAATCTTGTCAAAAACATGTATCCTGATCATCCTTATGGAAATACTTACACAAAAATTATTAAGGATCTTCCTTCTATAAGTAAAGATTCAGTAAAAGATTTTTATTATTCCATGTCTTTGCCTGAAAAAATAACTATTGTAGTTGTTGGAGACATTGATCAAAACAATGTTATAAAATTATTTGAAGATAAATTCGGAAACCTAAAGCGCAATACACAAAAAACTGTATATCTTGAATCAGGAAATATACCTGAGAATAAAAAAGTTACCATTTCTAAAAATGATGCCGCTCAGGCTCAGATTGTAAAAGGATGGATTGTTCCTGATATTTTAAGCAATGATTTTGCGGCTTTAACTTTATTAAATATTATTTTAGGCTCAAGTGGACTAAGTTCAAGGCTTTTTGTGGAATTAAGAGATAAAAAAGGCCTGGCTTATCACGTAAGAAGTAGTTATGAACCTCTAAAGCATTCAGGCATATTTACTGTTTATATTGGAACTGCTCCTCAGAATATAGATATAGCACTTGAAGGATTTGATACTGAGATTAAAAAACTGCAAGAAGAGCTGGTTTCAGACAAAGAACTGGAAGATGCCAAGAATAATTATCTTGGAAAGCGTGCTTTCTTCCATGAAACAAACGCTCAACAGGCTCATTATTTAGGTTTCTTTGATATTATGGGTCTTGGCGCAGATTATGATGAAAAAATTGCTGAAAACATCAGAAAAATCACTCCTAAAGATATAAAAGATATTACAAATAAGTGCCTTTCACAGAATTCAATTATATCTTTACTTGCACCAGAGCAGTATCTTTAAAAAAATTTAAACACTAATCAGCTAAGTAAGCTTATTATTAAGTAATTTAAGTGTATGATTCAAAATATACTCAAATGAGTTTTAATAATGCTAAGCAGCTATGCTTAGTAAAAGTTTTATTAGAATTTTTACATTCTGAAACTTATATAGTGCAGTAGCTAGAAGAATAGCGTATAATTAGAGTTATTCAATTTATTTTAAAAGCGTGGTTTGGAGTCGAAAAATGGATCTTACATCAATATTAGGTATAGTTATTGGTATAGGTTGTATTCTTATAGGACAGGCTCTTGAAGGTGGGTCAATGCAGTCGCTTATCCAAATAACAGCTGCATTTATTGTATTTGGCGGAACTGCTGGCGCTGTTATTTTAAGTTACCCTCAACAAGATTTACAACAGGCGGTTAAGGAGTTAAAAACCGCATTTTTTAACAAAAAAAATGATTATGACAGTGTTATAGGTGAAATCGTCGGTTACGCAATGAAAGCAAGAAAAGAAGGGGTTATTGTGCTTGAAAAAGAAGCAAGAAATGCAAGTGATCCTCTTTTAAAGCTTGGCCTTGAAGCAGTGAGTGATGGTGCTGATCCTGTTCTTGTCAGAGATTTAATGGAAACACAATTAACTCAACTTGAAGAAAGAGTTACCAGAGCGGCTAAAGTCTGGGAATCAGCCGGTGGTTATTCTCCCACAATCGGTATTATTGGCGCAGTATTAGGTTTAATTCAGGTTATGCAGAATTTAGCAGACCCTTCTAAGCTAGGCGCAGGTATTGCTGTTGCTTTTGTTGCCACAGTATACGGTGTTGGTGCAGCTAACCTGCTATTTATTCCGTTAGGTTCAAAAATAAAATTTAAATCCAAACAAGATTTTCTTGCAAAAGAAATTATGATAGAAGGCATCTTGTCAATACAAGCTGGAGAAAGTCCTGCATTAATTGAAAGAAAATTACAGGCATTCCTGTTAGATAAGAAAGATGAAGAAGCTGCAGCTCCCAGACCTGCAAAAGCATAATTGACCTCTGGGTTTGATAAATAAATGTTAAAAGTTAGCTAAAAATATGGGAAAAAGAAAAAAACACGCTGAAGAACATGAAAACCTCGAAAGATGGTTAGTTTCTTATGCGGATTTTATTACGCTTTTATTTGCAACTTTTGTAGTACTATATGCACTCTCACAGGTCGATCTTGCTAAATTTAAAGACTTAAAAGAGTCTCTTCAAGTGGCATTTTCTGGAGCAAAAGTAATTCAGGGCGGAGATGGAATGATGGAAAAGTCTGGAGATAGTGTATTATCTCAGGGGTCAGATGATTCATCCGTGGTTCCGCTTTTTGAGAATGCCAAAGCGAAGATGGAAGAAAATTCCTTTAATGATCTTATGAAAGAAATAAACGAACTAAGAGGTAAAAATGAGCTTGATGGCGTAGATACAAGGCTAGATGAAAGAGGTCTTGTTATTAATCTGGTAGACAGCTTATTTTTTAATTCCGGCAGTGCTGAAATTAGAAAAGAAGCATACCCGTCTTTACGTAAAATTGGTGAGATGCTAAAGAAAAAATTTTCTGAATACTCTATGAGAGTAGAAGGTCATACAGATAATGTTCCTGTAAAATCAAGTATTTTCCCATCAAATTGGGAATTATCTTCTGCCAGAGCAGCAAGTGTTATAAGGTTCATGACCGGCAACTTTGACTTTTCAAAGGCAAGATTTTCTGCCGTAGGCTACTCTGATAGTGTACCTGTAGCTCCTAATGATACTTATGAAGGTCGAAGCAAAAATAGAAGAGTAGAAATTGTAATTTTAAAAAGCAAGTTAGTTAAATCAGAACCTATAAAATTAAAGCCTGAGGAATATGAGAAGGATAAGCCGAAAGAAAAACCTCATACAAAGGCTAAAAAACCTGCTAAAGTAGAACAAATAAGTGAAGCTGCTAAAAAGCTAATGAGAGACACAGGCCAATCTATTCATGATGTACTGCTATATAATAAGGATACATATGACCAAGAGTCTGAAAAGCTGGCTAAAGAGCTGGAGCTCATGGAAAAGCAGACATCTGGACTAGCAATACCAAAGAAAAACATAAAAAAGACTAAGTAATTACTCAGTCTTTTTGTAAATATAGAAGAACTATACCGTATCAGTAAGAGTTACCTGTACTTTTCCCACATCTCTACTGATTAGCTCCACAATAATTTTATTTATACCTTCTTTTAATCCTTTTGCACCATCCAAGATACAGGTTATTTCCTGATTTAACTTAATTAATAAAGGACTCTCGTTATTTATATTCTCAGCAATAGTTGCAGAATCTGAGGATACGATTTTAATTAAAGGTGATTGATAGACTTCATCATTAATTATAATATAATTAATTCCGGTAATTATGCCAGGGCCTAGAATATTCTTCAGATCAAACGCAATTCCTTCAGCAGTCTCTCTTAAACTGCCTTTTCTATAAATCCTTTTAAGCAAAAAGTCAGGAATAATAGACAAACCCGTTCTCCTTTTCTTTTTGTAGTGAGATCAAACTAATCAATGGTACTATGTAAACATCAATCGTTAACTTAAATTAGGTGATAATATCACCTATTAGTGTTTTTAAGTCGGTCAGATTATACTGGCTAATATGTCTTATATTTATAATAACATTATTATGGTCAAATTTATAGTCTTCAAATCTTTGATAATTATCTTTGTTCCATGTCATTAGAGAAATTCGATTTTTTTGTTTGAGGAATCCATCAGGCAGGTAAAATTTTGTCTGAGGTTCTTTGGTTTTTAGATAATGCCCGATTAAATTACCATTCAAATATATATTTGCCTTATCAAAAGGTGTTGAATCAAGACTGAGATATAAAGGAGCAAAAATATTCTCTGGCCTGTCGACTTCAAATATTGCCGAAGACCATACAAGATAAGAGTTATCTGATACATCTTCAAGATCATCTAAAGGAACAAAATCCCATTCTTCGATTTCAGGAGTTAAGCCTCCTCTGATACTCCATTCGATTTCCTTATGAGGATTAGTTTTAAACCCTAAAATTCCTCTGGGAAGATTAGGAGGGTTTTCAAAGCCTTTATTAAAACCTAAATTCTGGGCTAATATAGTTATTTCATTATTTTTATCTTTGTGAAGTACTTTTGTATCAATGTTTATGGTGATGAATTCACTTAATTCCTTGCCACAGTCATAATAGAGAAAATCATGCTGAAATACCTGAACCCCATTAAGATATATAGAGTAACAATGCTTAATATTTATTTCCAATTGCTCAATTATCCCGTGAAACGAGCCTTTATACCATATAAATTCATCATAAACCCTGTTAGAAATACAGTCCAGTTTATCTGATGATTCAACAAAATCCCAGCTTGAATAGTCATAATCAGGATCTATTTCAGGAGCACATTTAAAATGAGCCCACTGCAAATCTTTTGTATAATTTAATTCCTGATTAACAGGTATTTCAGGGGCTTTAGTCTGCCAGTTTAACCCATTATCAAGATTCAAGACTTTTATTTCTCTATTTCCACTAAAAGCTGCCTTATAAGGATTATCCATAAGAAAATCAGGCCCAATCATTGCTGTATTTTCGATAATCCAGGTTTTATCAGCAGTTTCTTCTTTAATAAAGATAAATTCCGTAATTTTTCCCTGTCTTGTAAATTCACAGGAGGATAAGTCAAGAATATCATTAAGTTTTATCCTTATACTACCGTTAGCTTCTTCTAGCTGGAACTCATCAGGAATTTCCTTATCCTCAAAACCCGATAACAACAGCTCCTGATTTTCATCAAGGAGAAGAAAGACCACTTCGTGATTACCTTTTTGAATTCTGGAAAAAATCGATAATCCTGAAAAATCAAGCTTACAGCCAAATAAATTCAGGCCAATCGGAAGTATTTTCATATCAAAAGGTTTTAAGCTTAGATTAAATTGATTTTGTACCTTAAATTCTTTTCTTTCTTCATGCAGATTTCTGATAAACAGCCATTTACTGTTGTTTAAATTATCCTGCCTAATTCTTAAAAAGGCTCTTTCATCACTTTCTTCCAATAAAACATCTTCACTGAGCGCTAAATCAGTTTGAGAAAGATTGAAAGCCTGTAAGAAATAATTAATTTCTTTTGCCTTATAATAATTTTCCTGAGGAATACCGTATTCCGAAACAGGTGCAGCGAAATCGTAAGAAGTATATACTTCATCACTGGCTAATTGATTCCAGGAAGTCCCACCACAACCCATATAATGATTAAACATAGTTACACCCTGAGCCAGAGCTGTTTTAGTGACAATATTTATGTGTTCTTTTCCAAAGAATTTTCGAATATATTCATATCCAAAGCCATCCCACTTATCAAACCAGCCGGCCTGAAGTTCTGCTATGAATAAAGGAGAATCCTCAGAGCCTGCTCGGATGCAGTCTTCCATATGATCAATTGTGCCAAATCCATAAGGATTAGCTCGCCAATCATAGTTTAAATTTATTGTGGGATAAGTATCAATGGCATAAATATTAACAATATCTGAATATAAACAGGCGCAAAAAGCATCGTTATGGAATAAAGGCACTCTAACACCCATAGCCCTTGCCATATCATATAATTCCTGAATATAATCGGGTTCAGCTTCGTTAGTAGAATACTCATTCTCAATTTGAAAAGCTATAACATTATGATATTCATTAATTAAAGGTATAATTCTTGAATACCATTCCTTCACTGCCTGCATATAGGAATCTGAATATACAAAATTTCCGTCTTTTCTGTTTCTTATAATGACATCAGGCACATTAAACAGCCAGGGAGGGAGCCCCCCTGCTGAAAGCTCAGCATTAATATACGGGCCGGGCCTTGCTATTACATAAAGTCCCAGCTCAACTGTAAGATCAAGTAAAGCTCTTAAATCTTTTATATCAGTAAAATCGTAGATACCGGGTTGTCTTGAATGATAACCCCAGCAAAAATACAAGTCAACAGCATTATATCCACAGGCTTTTAATTTGCTTAACCTGTCTCTCCATACATTAACACCGGGCAATCTGAAGTAATGAAAAGCGGCACTTCTAATAAGAAGTCTTTCATCATTGATTTTTAAAGAATATTTATCAAAATCTAGTATCATACAAATATTTTTACCATTAATTCTGTGTTTTATGCAACTATATTAAGGTTAAAAATCCAAAACTCTAAATTAGTAAACCAGCATTAAAACTTTATAGACTAAAACAATACGACTTTAAATAGTCATAGTTGCTATTTTAATATCTTCACCAAGAGTAAGATAATTAAGAGCCTGTCTGGTTAAA
>DNSU01000024.1 GCA_003499585.1 Cyanobacteria bacterium UBA9579
CTTGCATCAAAGCTGGGGTTTACCTAGCTAACACCTCTCGATGTTACTGGTGGTCTCTTACATTAAGGGAATTCCCACCACCGTTGCACCCTTACCTGCGAAAAATGAGTTTATAAACCCATATCACATAGGCGGTCTTCCATTCTGTGGCACTGTCCTCACAGTCACCTGCACTGGACGTTATCCAGCAGCCTGCCCTCTGGTGCCCGGACTTTCCTCAGGCAGCATAGCTGCACCATTTGGTCATCAATTTTCGCAAAATGCGGAATTTGAAGATGGGAGCCACTGCCCGCGATCATCTGAACTACTTCCTTTTATAGTACAATCTATATTATAAGACATAAAAATTCAAATAATAGTTCCATTTGTTAATGCAAATTATTTGGAGATTATATATTAATAATATGTACATATATAAAAGATTAATTAATAAAATCATGTTTATAAAAAAATTTAATTTAACCAAGGCATCTTTGCGCTCTATTTTGTCGGATAAAGACAGTAAGTGCGAATTTGTCCAGCATATGTTTGATAATATTGCGCTTGATTATGACAAAATGAATGAAATCATGAGTTTTGGCATGAATAGCAGTATTAAAAAGCAGGTTATCAGAAATGTTTCTTTAGAATCTGATGCCAGGATTCTTGATGTTTGCTCCGGCACAGGGGATATTGCAGTTTTTCTTGCCAAATATCTTGATATATCAGGCAAAATAACCGGAATAGATTTTTCGCAAAATATGCTCAATATTGCCAGAGAAAAGGCTAAAGGGTTTGATAATATTGAATTTATGCAGGGTGATGCGCTTAATCTGCCTTTTGAAGATGAAACTTTTGATGCTTGTTTTGTAGGTTACGGGCTTAGAAATCTTGTAGATCTAAAAAAGGGTATCAGTGAGATGAAAAGAGTTACCAAAAAAGGCGGTTATGTCGTCAACCTTGATCTGGGTAAGGCTACAGGAATATTCAACTCCTTATTCAGGCTGTATTTTTTCAATGTCGTTCCTGCTTTTGGGAAAATATTTCATGGTGATTATACTCCTTACAGGTATTTACCTGAGTCAAATGAGAGTTTTCCTTCTCAGGATGAATTGGTGAGTATATTTAAGGAACTTGGTTTTAGCGAAGTAAAAAATTATAACTATGTATTTGGTACAATAGCTCAGCAGGTAGCAAAAGTATAAAGAGATATATATGCGTGCAATTGAATTTGATGGGGAAATAAAAATACATAACGATTTCCCGAAGCCTGAGCCTGACAAGGGTGAGGCTTTGATAAAAATAAATATGGCCGGAATTTGTAATACCGATCTTGAAATTACTAAAGGTTATATGGGTTTTTCGGGTATATTAGGGCATGAATTTGTCGGGGTTGTCGAGAAAATAAATGGTGATAATCAGGAATTAGTCGGCAAAAGAGTGGTTGGTGAAATCAATTGTGGTTGTGGAGCTTGTGAGTGTTGCTCATCAGGTTTACAAAATCACTGTCCTGAAAGAAATGTGCTTGGTATTTTAAATAGAAACGGTTGCTTTGCTGATTATATTACGCTTCCAGTGAATAATCTTGTTGAAATTCCTGATTCAGTGAGTGATGAGGAAGCTGTTTTAGTGGAGCCTTTAGCGGCTGCATTTGAGATTATTACCCAGATATATTTAAAACCCAGTGATAAAGTTCTTATCCTGGGTGATGGAAAGTTAGGGTTACTTATTGCGCTTGTTTTAAAACTTTCTCCTTCAAAGATTATACTTGTAGGTAAACATGAAGAAAAGTTGAAAATTGCTAAGAATCAGGGAGTTGAGACGGTTCTATTCAATGATCTTGAGCACAAAAGAGATTATGATGTTGTAGTTGATGCAACAGGCTCAGCTGGTGGTTTTGAATTAGCATTAAAGCTGGTAAAACCAAGAGGGGCTGTAGTACTAAAAAGCACAGTTGCAGAAAATAAAGATATTAATCTTTCTCCACTAGTTATTGATGAAATTTTATTGGTAGGTTCCAGATGCGGTCCATTTAAACCTGCTATAAAAGCTCTTGAAAAAAAGCTTATTGATGTTAAGCCTTTAATTTCCAAGATTTTTAGCTTTGATCAGGCAAAAGAAGCTTTTGAAATCAATAAAACAAAAGAGGTTCTCAAGGTTTTAATAGACTTTAGGGGGTAATTTTTCCTTTATTAATATATTGTCTGTAAGTCTGGGAAGGTATATTCTCTTCGTCACTGGTGCCAAAGGCACAAACTTAAACTCATCAATTTTTGTAATAATATTATGATTATAGAGGTTTAATAATGCAGCTTTGCTGCCTTCGCATTTCATAGGTTCCTACAAAACATACCCTCCTGCAATAACCATCATAATTACTGAAACAGAGTACTACGAGACCTTCTTACAATAATCTATTTTGTTTGATTTTAGCTTGATATATTAGTTAGAAAATAAAGAATTCATTCTTTCTCCGGTTTAGGAATCAGCCGGAATACAATAAAAAAGACTAATATGCTCATTGCTGTCAGAGCAGTATAAATCATATACATATCTTGACTTTGTAATGCAAAAATTACAAACATCATCATTCTCACTTTATATTCACCATCTTTTTTAGTTTAAATCACATGGGCTATTTAGGCATCCGAAGTAAGTATAATATAATCTTTAAAACTCAAAATTTTATTTACCGGGATGGAAATATCTGTATATTTGGACTTTTAACGAGTTAGTATGGCAAGTAGGTTTTATATGTTACCCGCTATATATTCATGGATAAGAGGATCAAGAAAAAGAATCCTACTTTTAGCCCTGTTTTTGCTTATTGTATTAGGGTTTATTGCTTTTTGGTTTTTAAGCAGGGTTGAAGTAGTAGCTTATGAAATAAGAAAAGAAGATGCTATAAAAGGTGTAACAGTCTCTGGGACTGTAGAATCAAGTCAGGATGTTCAGTTGGCAACAGAAGTTACCGGAAAAATTCAGCAGATTAACTTTCAGGAGGGAGATTTTGTTAATCAGGGTCAGATATTAGCTACTTTAAATAGGGATGAAGTTGCTGGAAATTTAACTGCGGCACAGGGACAGTTGCAAACGGCTCAGGCACAAGCTCAAAATCTTATTAATGAGCCAAGAGTACAGCAAGTTGCAATTGCACAGGCTCAAGTAGCAGAAGTGCAGGGTAATATCGGAGTTCTTCAGCAAGAATTGCAAAGAGCCAGAGTACAGTTACAAGAAGCAGTTACTGAAGAACAAAGATTGCAAAGATTATATCAGCTTGGAGCTGTAAGTCTTAGAGAACTTGAAACAGCTCTATTTGCCAGAGCCCAATTAGAAGAACAAATCGGTGCAATTGAAAACCAAATTGAGGCCGCGCAGGCAAGGCTTATTCAGGCCAGGCAAAATTTAAATTTGGTGCAGGAAGGTGCTACGCAAGAGCAGATACGAGCAGCCAGAGGGCAGGTGCAGGCTGCACGAGGCGGAGTTCAATCTACACTTGGAAGGGTAGAAAATTATATAGTAAGAGCACCAGTTACAGGTTATATTGTGGAGAAAATTCGCGATATAGGAGAAGTTGCCTCTCCAACTAATCCTATAGCAAGGCTTGTTACTCCTGAAGCTTTATATTTAAGTACTCAGGTGGAGGAGAATGAACTTGGAAGCATTAAAGCCGGGCAAACAGTCTATGTAATTTTTGATGCTTATCCTGACAGGACCTTTACTGGTAAGGTAATACAGGTTTCTAAAAATGTTGATCCTATAACAGGTACTTTTGAGGCTAAGGTTTCAGTTCCTGCGCAAAAGGGACTTCCTGTGCTTGTTGGCATGACAGGAGATGCTACTATAATTATTCAAAGAGTCGAAAATGCTATAATTATTCCTGAAGAGTTTATCTATACTGAAAACCAGAGGAAATATGTGTTAAGAAAGAAAGGTAATGAAGCTATTAAGACCTACATTACTGGTGTAACTTTTGATAACAATAGGTTTATGGTCACAAAAGGTTTATGTAAGGGTGATGTTATAGTTACAGGAACTGAAGACAAGAAAGTTGAACCCGGTAATAGAATAAAAGTAGTTGAAGATTACAGAGATTAACGTATGAAATTCTATGAATTCTTTATTGCATGGCGTTATATAACTGCAAATATTAAACAGTCTCTTATTATTGCAGGGGCTGTTGGTATTGGAGTATCTATTATTATATTTGTACCTTCTATTAACCTGAGTTTCTTTAATGATCTGATCGACAGGACAGTCGCAAGTGCTCCGCATATAACAATTACAAAGGAAATAGATACTTTTCAAAGAGACATCAGGGTTTTAGATAGAGAATTTGAAGAGGATTTATTGCTGGTTGATCAGACCCAAACACGACGAAGAGATATTAATTCATATAGAAGAGTATTAAGTGAGATAGAACCAATTAACGGCATTGTTGCTGCTGCTCCATTTGCGAGCGGTCAGGGAATAATAGTCCGAGGAGCGGAAGAAAGAGGAGTTTCTATAAGAGGAATTATTCCGGAAAGAGAGATTAATATTATAAATATTCAGGATGATATCGTCAGAGGGAGGATTTTGGATTTAGGCACAAATGATATTGTAATCGGAGTAGAACTTGCTGAGGAACTAAACGTGGACCTGGAGGATCGTGTTACTTTAACAGGTCCTAGAGGAACAAACAGGACTTTTAAAATAGTCGGGATTTTTTCAACAGGTTTGAAAGGGCCTGATGAAACTCAGATATATATAGAGCTTAACGCTGCACAGCAATTGTTAGACTTAGGTAATGATGTTACCGGTATTGGAGTTAGTATTGCTGATATATATAAAGCAAATGAGATATCTGAAAGGATAGAGAATGCCACTGGCCTTGATGCTACAAATTGGATAGAAGATAACAGGCAAATTCTTGAACAAATAGAAAGGTTTAGGCTGATCGTTGCATTTATAAACTTTCTCATTATTTTTGCCGCAGCATCAAGTATTACAAGTGTATTTATATTATTAATATCTGCTAAATCAAAGGAAATAGGGATATTAAAGTCAATGGGGGCTAAAAACTTCTCTATTATGTCTGTTTTTTTGATACAGGCTATGATATCGAGCGTGGTAGGCTATTTGGGAGGAGTAATTGGTGCTAAGCTATTGATTGAATGGTACAGCTATATTTTAAGTACAGCTACAGAAACGTTTTTAACTACAGAAATTCCTGAACTTACTTTGAATACACAGTATGCATTCATTGCTTTGTTTTATTCCCTGCTGGCAAGTTTTCTTGCCAGTATAATTCCAGCTTATCAAGCTGCAAAATTAAATCCGGTGGAGGCTATCAATGCCTGATACTCTAATGAAACTTGAAGGTATAACAAAGATTTATTCCGGTATTCAACCCGTATATGCTATACAGGATATTGATTTAACTATACATAAAGGTGAATTTATTAGTATAGTCGGGCCAAGTGGCTCAGGAAAAAGTACTTTAATGAATGTTATGGGGCTTCTTGATACTACAACTGCTGGTAAATTATATTATTTAGGTCAGGAAACCTCGAAATGGGATGGAGTACGAAAAGCAGAGTTTAGAAACAAAGAAATTGGCTTTATTTTTCAGGCACATCTTTTATTGCCGGAATTCAACGCATTGGAAAACGTTCTAATGCCTGTTTACATAGCAAGAAACGTTACTAAAGAGAAAGTTGATTATGCAAAAGAGATTCTAGACAGTGTAGGCTTAAGCGATAAAATATATGTCAGACCGCCTCAGCTATCAGGTGGGCAAAATCAAAGGGTTGCTATTGCTAGAGCTTTGATGAATAAGCCTTCAGTTGTTTTTGCTGATGAGCCTACAGGCGCATTAGATCAGAAAACAGCCAATGATATTTACAATTTATTTAAAAAAATCAATAGTGAAGCCAACATGGCTTTTATTATTGTTACGCACGAAAGAGATTTAGCTCAAAAAGCAGACAGGCTTATTCAGCTGGTAGACGGGCATATAGTCAGTGATGAAGAATTATCTCACCAATAAACTTGATTATGCTGTTTGAGCGAATTTTTTCTCTGGTAAAGCTGTATTTAAGATTTGTTTGTATATCAAGGAAGCATAGTCTGTATGTCCTGGGCTATCATTAATAATAATTCTGTTATCAGGCTTGACTTCAAAAGGTTTGTTATTGAAACTTTTTATATATTCGATAACGGTTTCTCCCTTATCCCAGCCCAGTTCTTTTTTGTCTTTTGATTCCAGTATTTTAAGTATATTAAAAGCCTTGCTGAGATTAGCTTTATATATTATATGTTCATCTAAGGCTACAGAATATTGTTTATCAGGCTCGATAAGTTCAGTAGAACTTTCACTTTTTTCAAGAAGCAGGCTTGTTGTTTTCCCATTATTGGCGAAATATTTCATGCCAGAAACCTGTATTGGAGAAGATCTTTTGCTTTTATCTACTCCCCAGTCCAGAATTTCCTGTAATTCTTTTCCGGATAAATTCATTTTATAAACTCTATCTTTAAAAGTTGATAGATTTTGAATGTCTCTTGTAGTGATTTTGCCTGCATTTAAACCATTGGTAATAAGAGCGGAATTATTAATCAATAAGGCTATTTGAGTTCCGGCTTTTTTCTTCATTGCATCACAAAAGAAACTGGCAAGAGGATTTTCACATCTGTACTGTTCTATTGGATTATATTTTGTCTTTAAAAGACCGATGTCTTCTGCTTTACCTAAAATTTCATCCTGAAGCTTTTCTACTTCAGGGTCTTTTATCTTTTGATTAGTTGGAGAAACGTTATTTTTTGCTGATTTAATTATTCCTTTGGAATCAAATATAACGTCAAGTTTTCCAAGATATTCCCCGTCTTTTCCACCTTGTACAATAATTACAGGCTCTTTACTGGGAGATAAGATTAGATTTTTACCTTTATTTACTCCATTTAAATTGTGATGGCTGTGGCCTCCCACAATTACATCTATTCCTGAAACGTTTTTTGCTATATATGTATCTCTTTGATAGCCGAGATGGGAAAGTAATACTATTTTATTTATATTTTTTCCTTTTAATTGATCTACTTCTTGTTGAATTTCTTTGGCTGTTTCTTTTAGATTTTTTATAGAAATTCCTTCTATTCCCGGATTGAGCCGGGCTGATTCTTTCAGATCAGTAGGAATTGCCCCTACAAATCCGTATTCATGGTTATTTCTTGTCATTACCCAGGATTTAACTATTTTTTTATCTTTAATACTTTTATATAAAGCATTGTTAGGGTTTACATCCAGATTTGTTGCAACAAATTTAAAAGTTGATGAATTATTTTGCTTTGCATATTCATTTATTTTATCTATTTGTTGCTGTAATTTTTCAGCACCCGCATCAAATTCATGATTGCCGATTGCAGAAAGATCAATTCCTATTAAATTCATGAATCTAAATACAAGATCGCCTACTTTATCTCCCAGGCCTACTTTCATATCCCCGCCAGATAGCTTAAATTGATCTGTATCAGTATTATTATGTTTAAATTCATCTACTTTGGCCTTTATGCCATCCATATTGGCCAGTCTGGAATGTAAATCGTTTATGTACAATATTGATGTTTTAACATCCGGTTCAGGCTTTGCAGGTATTCCTGCATCAAATTTTTTGCCTGTAATCTTACCAACCAATCCTATAGAAAATTTATTGATCATAACCCCAGCTTTTTATAAATATCCCCATTTATATTTAAACCCTTAAATTTAAATAGTGAATATTAAACGGTTAATTTATTAAAAAACTGTTACCGGATCATGTAAGTAAAAAGGCCAGAATTGGACTTAGGGAGTATTTATGATGAATAATCTTTATTTAAATAGCTGGTAATAGTAAAGAAAAATTTAAGCGTTTAGAATCAATTTTGTTTCGTCTATTTCTTTTCCGCTTTCATTCATGGATATATTCCCTGAAGTACAGTCTATAAGTTGTTTAAAGAAAGCTACAAGATTATTTATTATATTTGGCTTATCTTGTGCCCACTCGTTAAAATTAGCATTACCTTTACTATTATTACAGGACATACATGAAATAACATAGTTGGTGTAATTATTGCTCCCGGCATTAGTTCTGGCAACAAAATGATCAATGGTAGAGATTAAAGGATAAATAGCATAATTTAATGCACTTTTTGGGTCCTGATTAATTTTATTAAGAAATTCCTGATAATATTCAGAATTACTCTGGTAATTTGTTTTAAACTGTTCAAGAATTTCTTTTCCTTTTGCATCAGGATTTTTTATAACTAACTGTATTAAATCATTAAAGAAATTTTTTCTTTTTATCAGTTTATCAGTGAGGACTACTTTAACCTGACGTTCAATGTTAGAAGAAAAGTCATTAAAAATATCAATAAGTACTTTGCCATTGCTTGAAAGAATAATTTCAGATATATCGTTAATTTCATTATTAGTATGCACTTGAGCGCCGCAATATGCGCAATTATTTATTGCGTTTTTAAGTCGGGATTGATAAACAGTATCATCAATAGTTTCAGGAGCTTTTAGAGAAGTCCTATTTATATTAACTCTTGAATCTCTAATTAATGGTATATCTAGCATTTCACCCTAATATGACCTTTCTAGCATAATCACTTTATGTATAAGTCAAAATAAATACTTAAATTGCTAAATTGTAAAAATTATAAATAATTTTTACAATAATTCATTAGTGAGTATTTCTATATATTTAAGAAGCTGTCTGAAAAGTTTTAA
>DNSU01000025.1:0-4892 GCA_003499585.1 Cyanobacteria bacterium UBA9579
TATTGCAGGAGGGTATGTTTTCGTAGGAACCTATGAAATGCGAAGGCAGCAAAGCTGCATTATTAAACTCTATAATCATAATATTATTACAAAAATTAATGAATTTAAGTTTGTGCCTTTGGCACCAGGGACGGAGAAAATTTACTCTCCTAAACTTATGAAACAATCCACTAGTTTAATTTGTTGAATTTATTACAAATTCGCTGATTTTACTTGTCATATATTTGATCATTTCCTTTGTGATTCCAGGATAGACACCTATCCAGAAAGTATTATTCATTACAAAATCAGTGTTAATCAGTGATCCGACTTGTCTATATTTGACGTTCTTATAAGCAGGCTGTCTTAAAATATTTCCTGCAAAGAGCAGCCTTGTACCGATTTTATTGTCTTCAAGATAACTAACAAGCTCATTTCTTGTAAAGCCTGCATCTTCCCTTACAGAAATAAGAAATCCAAACCAGCTCGGATCTGAATTTTCGGCTTTTTGTGGCAGAATTAACTTACCATTATGAGCTTTTAGTCCATCATAAAGGAGTTCAAAGTTTTCTTTTCTTGCGTTTATAAAATACGGCAACTTTCTTAGCTGTGCAACCCCAACAGCAGCCTGCATTTCAGTAGCCTTAAGATTATAACCTACATGAGAATAAATATATTTATGATCATAACCGTAAGGCAAATCTCCTAGCTGCCATTGAAATCTTTTTTGACAGAGATTATCCTGGCCTGAGTTACAGGTGCAATCTCTACCCCAATCCCTAAAGGATACTATAGATTTCTTTAAAGTATCATCATTAGTTAATAAAGCACCGCCTTCTCCCATAGTTATGTGATGAGCAGGATAAAAACTTAATGTAGCAATATCAGAGGAAGTCCCTACGTACTTATCAGCATATTTTGAGCCTAAAGCATCACAGCAATCCTCAATTAACCATAAATTATTTTTACGTGCAAATTCTGATACTTTCTCTAAATTAAACGGATTACCAAGCGTATGGGCTATAAATACGGCTTTTGTCTTTGCGCTTAAAGCTTCTTCTAATTTAGAAACATCCATGTTGTATGTTTCAAGTTCAATATCGATAAAAACAGGCACAAGGTTATTTTGAACGATAGGATTTACTGTAGTAGGAAAACCTGCCGCCACTGTTATTACTTCATCCCCTGCTTGCAAAGCACGCTCACCAAGTAAAGGTGAAGTTAAAGCTGTTATTGCAAGCAGATTTGCTGAAGAACCTGAATTTGTCAGTATTGCATGTTTAATTTCAAGAAATCTCGCCAGTTGAGTCTCAAATTTTTTGGAAAACCTACCTGTTGTAAGCCAGAAATCAAGACATGATTCTGTCAGCATCATTAGCTCTTCTTCATCATAGATTTTTCCTGAAACAGGAATATAAGTGTATCCCGGTATAAATGGAAAATTTATTCTGTCATGCTTTAGTCCATGCCATTCTTTGACTAATTTAAATATACTTGTTTTTACTTCCAAATCCTTGGATGTATTCACTGTGCCCATAATAAATTATCCTCTTGCTGCTCTTTATATATTACTAGCAGTGTTTTAAGTTCCAATCGTAACCTATATGATTGCTGAATGGATCTAATCTTTGTATTTCATCAGGATTATGCGGAATTGTTGAGCAATTTGCAACAATAGCAGGCTTTGATCCGATTCCTTTAAATCCGTTCCATACCATTGGCGGGATTTTTACAAGTTTATAGTTATCAGGACCAAGGCAAATTTCTTGTATCATGCCTTTAGTTGGGGAAAGCTCTCTTTCATCATAAAGAACCAGCTTGATATTCCCCTCAACTACTGCATAATTAAGGGTCATTTCTGTATGAATATGCCAACCCTTTATGATTCCCGGATGAACAACTGAAAAGTAGATTTCCCCGAACTGCTCAAAGCATGAATCATCATTTCTGAGCATATGCATTATTTTCCCGCGTTCATCAATGATTTGCTTCAACGGCCTTATTGTAACGCCGTAAATACTTTTCTCCTGCACTGTGTACATTGAAAAATTCCTTATACCATTCTATTGTCTCTAGTAACCCTTGTTCTAATGTGTAACTTGGATGCCAGTCAATAACTTTTCTGGCTTTATTTGCTGATAAATACTGATGTTTGATCTCATTTTTGGACTCATTTAATATAACCGGCTCTAAATCTTCTCTTTGCATTACCTGCAAAATTAATTGCGTTAACTCTAGCGTGCTAACCTGAATCTCGTTGCTAAAGTTAAATGCTTCACCCATGATATCGAGCTCAGCCATCTTTTGTGCCAGATGCATATAGGCCAGAGCACCATCTTTTACATAAAAATAATCTCTTATATAAGTTCCATCAGTTCTAATTAGTGGTGATTCATTATTAATAACAGACCTGATTGTGCCAGGAACTATTCTGTTGAAATTTAAATCTCCTCCACCGTAGAAATTCCCACATCTTGTTACACATACAGGAAGGTTATAGCTTTTATGATAAGCTTTTGCTATTAAATCAGTGCAGCTTTTAGAAACATCGTAAGGATGTTCTCCTTGTAAAGGCGTTGTTTCATCATAAGGCAGTTTAATTTGATCTCCATAGGCTTTATCACTTGAGGCTACAACAATTCTTTTTACGGTTGAAACCCTCCTTGCAGCTTCAAGCAAATTCCATGTACCCTTTATATTTGTCTCAAAAGTTGATAAAGGATTTCTATTGGCTATACCCACTATTGTCTGAGCAGCCAAATGAAACACTGTATCAACTTCATACTCATTAAGAGCACGTTCTAAAGTGTAAAAGTCTTCTACAGATCCTTTTACCATGCTGATATCTTTATAAATACCTGATAAGTATAAATTAGACTTAGGTGTAATATCCCTGATTAAACCTACAACATTTGCACCTCTGCCAAGAAGCTCCTCAGTAAGCCATGAACCAAGGAGTCCTGTACATCCTGTTATAAAAACAGTTTTATCTTTCCAGAAATTGTCCTTCATCTTCTTTTTCCCATATCATCCAAGGTGTATTACCTGAATCATGCATTGAGTTTAGTATTTCAAAATCTCTATAAGTATCCATACATTGCCAAAATCCATCATGTTTATATATTGCCAGCTGGTTTTGCCTAGCTAGAGTTTCCAATGGACTACCTTCAAGCATGCAATCATCAAAAGCTCTTAACAAGTCAAATATTTCTCTTTCAAATACAAAAAATCCACCGTTTACATAGTCAACAGTATTAGGCTTTTCATTAAAGTTTATTATTGAATCCCCCTCTACTTCTAAAATACCGTATTTAGATGGAGGGGTAATTCCAGTAAGCGTGGCTATTTTTCCTGTACTTTTATGAAATTTAATTAATTCATCTATATTTACATCTGCTACTGCATCTCCATATGTTGCCAGAAAAAAATCTCCGTCAATGTATTTTTCTATACGTTTTATTCGTGTCGCTGTCAGCGATTTGAGACCGGTATCTGCAAGAGTAACACTCCAGTTTATTTCTGCACAATCTGTCAGGAAGACCTGTTTTTGCTTGGAACCAATACTAACGGTAAAGTCGTTAGTCATAATTTCATAATTATTAAAGTACTCCTTGATTACTTCCCCCTTATAACCAAGACATAGTATGAAATCATAAAGATTAAAGTGAGAATAAAGCTTCATGATATGCCATAATATTGGCTTTTGGCCTATATCTACCATTGGCTTTGGCTTATACTCAGTTTCTTCCCTGAGCCTTGTCCCCTGCCCTCCGCAAAGCACCACTACTTTTGTCATCATTCTGCCTCACTAAATTTTTTTCTCATCCCTAGTTAAAATTTATGTCATGCAAAAAAAACTAACACTTACAATGATTGCTAGTTTTTAGGTTAATTTGATTTTGCCGACATGTCTAATTGGCTTAAAATTCAAAGTATCTATGTAAATTGAACTCGCATTTTCTTTGCATAGATAAGCTTAATGACCATTAAATTGTTGATTCCAAGAAGCAGAGTCAGAAAAATAAAAGGATTTCCCATCAAAATCCTTTTATTTTTCTGCGCTATCCTTAGCTTGATTAAGCTCGAAAACTTTAATATAATACTTAAATGTAAATTAACAATAACAAGGTTTTGACTTAATATGAAAAAGGTTTTTCTTGCTTTTATAATTCTGTTTATGTCTTTTATTATTTCTCCAAAAGCTTTTTCAGATGGGTTTTTGCCAAGATACAGTGATTCTATAAATAACTATGGAATCGGTATTTATTTAGCGCCAAAAGAATTCTCTATTTATGCTGAACCTGATCAAAAAAGTAATATTGTAGAGCATATTCGCTGGAATAATTTTGGTGTTAGCAGTCTGAACAATAAGCTAAGCTCAAAAAACGTCTTTATTGCATTTATTCCTAAAAACAATACAGCTATAATGACTGCTGTTGATGATATGGAAAACTGGTGTCAGGTAATTTATGACCGAAAAACCGGGGCAAAAGGCTGGGTAAAAATAACTGATTCTAATAAATTTTTGACATGGCTTGATTTTATGACCAAATATGGCAAAGCTAGTGATATTTATTTATTTTTAGATTTACCTGAAGAATACAGGCTAATTCATACAGCTCCTCATGAAAATGCTCAAGTTCAGACCACTCAGCCTTTTTCTCCTGATAATGTAAAATTAAAGTTTATAAAAGGCAACTGGATGCTTGTTAACGTCATTGATTACAGCAAAACAAGTACATATATTGGCTGGATAAGATGGCGCACCAATGAAGGCAGGATATTCGCATTTCCAAATCTAAAACAATAATTATATTTATTTCATAATTATGATAATTGTTAACGAGAAGCAAATTGCTAAGTTAATATTAATGATCATAGAAGGGGAAATATATTCTCTCCGTCACTTGATA
>DNSU01000025.1:4970-6077 GCA_003499585.1 Cyanobacteria bacterium UBA9579
TCACTTGATATGCTTCGCATATAGGTTCCTACGAGAACATATTTCCCCCTGCAAAACTAATTTAGCAATGCACTAGGGATAATCAAACTCCGAAAGATCATATTCATCCTTGTAAAGTTCATAAAAAGTATCGAGCCTGTTATCACATCTTTTACAAATATCCAGATAATTGAAATCAAGATGATTCCGCCTGATTTCTTTGAAATTTTCACTATTTATCAGCTCAGCAAGTGAATTATCGTTAAGGTTTCCAAGTTTTATTTTATTCTCATAGTCTGCCGGACAAAGAGAAACTGAACCATCCCAATATACTGTAAATAATTTGAATAACCCAAAACAATGAAGTTCAGTATCTATTATATTCGCTTTACCGCTATTTATATCTGCAAGATTTCTTGTTTGCGGAGTATAGTTTATATCTGTATATCCCAAAGATCTTACATTAGCTTCAAATTCCTGAATTTCTTCCTGCGTAGTTCCTTCAGTTACTACTACCCAGACAGTTATAATATTTTTAAATAATGAAGTGCTTATATCCTTAAGGTTTTGCCAAATTTTATCAAAACTTTTACCCGGGCGAGTTTTTTCAAATTCGCGTTTTGGCGTAAGGCTAAAGTTAATGTTATTAAAGCCACTCAAAACCAACTGTTCAAAACGCTTTTTTGTTAATATTTCACCGTTTGTGTTGATCATTATGGATTCAAAGTCTCTATCCTTTGCAAATTTGGCTTTTTCTTCGAGATTTACATCTACCAGAGGCTCTCCCATGACCCTGATTTCAATATTTTTAAAGCCAAACTCAGCAGCTTCCTTTACTATTTTTCTATAAAGCTTGAAATTTATAAATCCACGTTTTCTTTGCATTTGACTGTGAGCACAGAATGTACAACAATGAAAATTGCAGTTATTAGTGGTTTCTATCATTATTTTCAAGTAATCATCAAGTATAAACTCTCCTGATGAGAGTTTTTTAAAGTCATTGTTATAGTTATTTATCAGCTGTTTAATATCCGGTTTTGATTCTTGCATTAAGATGCCCTATATTGTCTATTTAAAAGCATTTTAGCATTTTAAGCTTTAAAATAGAAGATTTATTACTGAAAAAAG
>DNSU01000169.1 GCA_003499585.1 Cyanobacteria bacterium UBA9579
AAGAAGTTGCTTAGCTAAGCAACTTCTTTTTTTATTTTTAATCTAATAATTAGCTTTTTAAAGCTTGTTCTGCTACTGTGTCAGTGGCATTAGATGCAGGAATTACAGAATTTTGTCTAATAATCAATCTATACTGATCTTTAAATGACCAGTTAGTTGAATTTCCTGATGATACTGTATTAGGATTTTTATCACCGTTTACATCAACTAGGACTTGACAATTTGCTGTGGAAGGATCTGCTTCAGTACTTGAACACGCAGTATCAAATGCATCAAAAGTATATTTCATACCATCTGTTGTATAGAAATATGGATTAGCAATAGTTAGATTTGAAGAAAGTATATTTAATTTGCCACTAAAGAATGTTGCTAAACCTGTTTTGTCATCACAACCTGTACATGTTGATGCATCAACACTGTCTTGTGCAATACTCATAACTATTGCCTGGTTTAATGTAGCAAGACTCTTTTTAAGAGCTGTTTTTAATTCAGTTTGGCTAGTTGATTGAATTAATGCTGGAATTGTCAATGCTGCTACTACACCGATGATTGCTAGGGTTACTAATACTTCTGCGAGTGTAAAACCTTTTCTTGTCATAAAACTTAATCCTCTTTTATTCTACTCTTTACCTAAATTCTGGTATTATTACACACTACTTTTTTTATAAACCAAGATTAACATATATTCTTTTTTGAGTAAATATATTTTTTGAAATACTACTGATAAATCATACTATTATATGAGCTATTCTTGAATTATATATTGATTCAGCCTATTTATATATACAATATATAGTATGTTACAAAAAATTAATACCTTTTAATAATATTTCAATATTACTTCTTTATTTTTACTATAATTCCAAGCATCATCCCCTTATAGTTGTATTATATGTTTAATTCATTAATTTTGTGAAACTTTTTCAAATTCAGTTATGCTATAAGGTTTAGTTTCTAGCTTTTTACTTAGTGTTGACAGCCCAAAGCAGATTGCAAAATATGTTAAGGCAATAAATATTAATATCTCAAATTCATGATAGGTTCTCTCATAAATAATCTCACCGGATCTGGTTAATTCTATCAAACCAATTGCTGAGGCTAGTGAAGTATCTTTGATTAATGATATAAATTGACTTACAAGAGCAGGTGTCATCCTTGTAATCGCCAAAGGTAAAATTACATAGAATAACCTTTGAAAATAAGTAAGCCCAAGACTTTTTGATGCTTCAATATATCCTGATTCAATGGATTTCAATCCTCCTCGGGTTATTTCAGCCACATATGCCGAAGTAAAGATTATTAATGCTATATAAGTGGATTGAAAAACAGAAGTAGATTCTCCAAATATTACAGGTAAAAGGCCAAAATGGATGAATACAATAAAGAGAATCAAAGGTGTGCTTCTAATAGTTTCTATATAGATGACAGAAATGATATTTAACGGAAAAATTTTCGAATATCTTATAACTCCAAGTATTATCCCTAGAATAAGACTGCCTGAAATTGAAATTCCTGCAACTTGTAATGTAACTACAAGTCCATTCATAAGAAAATCAAAATTATCCAGAATATCATTCCAGTGCATTATATTTTCACTGTCCTTCCATGTATTCTAAACTTGTTTTCAATCATATTTATCAATATAGCTACTATGCCTGTAAGCAGCATATAAATGCCCGCACCTACCAAAAAAAATTCAAGGAATCTAAAGTCATTTACTGACTCTCTATAGATAATATAAAATACATCTGTAACAGCTATAAAGCTAACTAAAGATGAATTTTTTACCAAATTAATAAACTGACTGCCTAATGGAGGAATAATAATTCTTAATGCCTGAGGAAAAACAATTAAAGTAAATACTTGCAATTGGGTTAAACCGAGCCCTCTAGCAGCTTCATGTTGTTCTTGTGCTATAGAATTTATACCTGATCTAAGGACTTCTGATATATAAGCACTTGTATAAATACTTAATGCAAGTATCCCACATGCTATTGCTGGCAAATTTATTCCAAGACTGGGTAGCCCTTTATACCAAAGGTATAGCTGTATTAATAAAGGTGTATTTCTAACTATTTCTACGTACATTACAGCAAAAGGTTTAAATGTGGAATTGGGCTGGCTTCTAAAATAAGCAATAGCTATTCCTATAGTAAGAGCTAAAACTGAGCTTATTACCGATATAAATAATGTTATTTTTAGTCCGTTTACTATATAAGGAAAGGCTTTAATTATTGCATTTACGTCAAAATCATACATTTTTTAATAAGGCATCCACTTTCTTCTTATTTGTTCAAGTGTTCCATCATTTTTCATACTTTCTAAAGCAACATTTACTGACCCTTGAAATGCGACGGTATCGTCACCTTTTTTAAACCCAATTCCGTAAGGTTCTTTAGTATATCTTTCCTTGAGCATTTTATAATTTGAATCTTCAGATAAGAGTCCAGCTATAATAACATCATCTGTTGTTAATGCTTCTGCTCTTTTTGCTCTCAGTGAGGAGAAAGCATCTGTATAGGTTCTGAATCCTAATATACTTGCATTAGGAGCAAGCATTCTTATATTTTCTTCAGCAGTTGAACCTAAGATTACGATTACTTTCCTGCCATTTAAATCTTTTATCGAGGCTATATTACTATTTTTATGAATCATTAATGCTTGACCAGCAATGTAATAAGGTGAGCTAAAGTCTATAACCCTTTTTCTCTTATCATTAATTGTCATAGTTGCAGATACCATATCAACAGTGCCTGATGTCAATGATATTATTCTACTTGATGATGTCACCTGCTGAAACTCAACAGCATTTTCATTGCCTAATATTCTTTTTGCCAGTTCCCTGACAAGATCAATATCAAAACCTTGCAGTTTTTGATTTTCATCAATATAGCCAAATGGTTTTGAGTCGTATTTGACTCCTACAATAATTCTTCCTCTCTGAGTGACTTTTTCTAATAAGTCCTGTTTATGTTTAGGTTGCGAACAGGCTGCCAACCCTGTAACTGTAGCTAAAATAAAGATTAAAAGAATGACTTTTCCGTATAAACTTCGAATACTTTTCATAATTTTCTCACTTTTGTATTTTTACATTTTTATATTTATACTGTCAGCTTTAATACGCTTGTTAAGAATTCACGTGTAGCATCATTATCAGGGTTTTGGAATATTTTATCAGGTGGGCCTTCTTCCACAATTTCACCATGAGATATAAATATGACCCTATTTGCAACATCTCTGGCAAAACTCATTTCATGCGTTACAACTATCATGGTCATGCCTTCTTGAGCCAGTTCTTTCATTGAATCCAATACTTCGCTTGTCATTTTAGGATCAAGTGCACTGGTAGGTTCATCAAAAAGCATAATTTTAGGCTGCATAGCCAAACTTCTAGCTATTGCAACTCTTTGAGCCTGTCCTCCTGATAATTCTTCAGGGTATCTATCTATTTTATCAAGTATTCCAACCTTCTCAAGAAGTTGCACCGCAAGCGTTTCCGCTTCTTCTTTTGGCATTTTCTTTACTTTAGTAGGAGCAAGCATAATGTTTTCTTTTACAGTCATATGGGGGAACAAATTAAACTGCTGAAAAACGATTCCTACTTCTGCTCTGATTTGATTAAGATTTACACTACTATCTGTGATTTCTAATCCATCAACATATATTTTTCCTTTAGTTACAGAAATAAGGCCGTTAATGCATTTCAAGAAGGTACTCTTACCGCACCCTGATGGGCCAATAATAGCTACTATCTCACCTTTAGCTATTCCCGTATTAATATTTTTCAATACGGAAAGATTCTTAAATGATTTATAGACGTTTTCCAGTTTAATCATAATAATTGATCAACTTTGCTATTCTTATAAGTTATTAAATTAAGCAATATGTCTTAGATCTTTGGTTGTTTACAATTAGGTAATCTTTCCTTAATATCTTAATACATGTTTATTTTTAAAGTAAATATAATATACGGAGTATTAATACGCTTTTTCTTGTACACAGTAATTTAATTGATGATAAAATCACCTAATTTAAGTTAACGCATATAGTATTTGAAGTATATAGACCTGGCTTAATTGGAGTACTACTATTTAGTTTAAGATATTGAGGTATGATTATGACTGATAAAACAATAAAAGTTAAAAGACCAGTTACCATTAAGACAGTAGTAACAGACGTTTTTAAAAAGCAGGCTAATGAGGAAATTAATAAAGAACTACATTTACTTGACAGTCAGATTATGCAGCTTGAACTCCAGAATAAACAGATTCATGATCAGGCTGGCAGCTATGGCGCTGCTTATGGTGAAGAAGGCAGCAAGCAGATACAGGATGCCCTTACTGAAATATCCAGCAGGATGCAGCAGATGGCATCATTAAAACAAGAACTTCAGTCCCAACGTGACAGCATAAATCACCTAGCTGATGAAAATGTTGTTGTTACAGGAAGTCTGGAGAATTATTTTGAATTAAAAATTGGAGAAAATATTTACGATAAATTTAAAAATGCTGAAATTATTGTTAGAGATGGTATCATACAAGATATAAATATTTAGGTGATAAAATTAATTCAGTATGACAAACAGCGGAGAGAATGTGGAAAAACTACTATCAATAGGGAAAATCTTAAATTTCCATGGGATTCATGGTGAAGTAAAAGTCGGTTTTACCCCCGGCAAAGAAGAAAGATTAACTGAACTGCGTCAGGTTTATGCGGTAAAAGATTCTAAAACTACATCATTAACCATTCAGTCACTTCGTTTTCATAAGAATTTTGCTTTGATTAAATTCAAGGAGATATCTTCTATAGATGAAGTATTAGAACTTAAAGGAGCATATTTGAAAGTTCCAAAGAGTGAAATTAAAGGTGAATTAGAAGAAGACGAATTTTACATCGATGATCTTATTGGGGTTGAAGTTTATGATGTTGACGGAAACCAGCTTGGCAGTGTAATCTCAGTTATAAGCTTAAAAAATGAAGAAGATGTACTTGCTGTAAAAGATAAGAACAATAAAGAACATCTTATTCCTTTTGTTAAAGACATAGTTCCTGAAGTTAATATAGAAAATAATAAAATTGTTATACGTAATATTCCTGGCCTTTTGGAGAAAGTGAAGGAATAATTTTACTATATACCAGAAAGGCTTTACACGGGGTAGCAAATGGAATTCACTGTAATAACTTTATTTCCTGATTTGATAGAGGCGTATGCTTCTTGCAGTATTATTGGCAGGGCAAGGAAGAATAATGTTATTACAGTAAACACTGTTAATCCGAGAGATTTCACTCATGACAAACACAGAACCGTGGATGATACACCTTACGGAGGTGGGGCCGGCATGGTGCTTATGTGTGATCCTATATTTGCATCAGTAGAATCAGTTAATAGAAAAGAGAAATCTTCTGTAATTTTATTAACCCCGCAAGGAAAACCTTATAATCAAGATTTTGCAGATAAATTCAGCCAGCAGGATCAATTAGTAATGATTTGTGGTCATTATGAAGGATTTGATGAGAGAATTCGTGAAGGCATTGAAGTAATTGAAGTATCTATTGGTGATTTTGTGCTTACAGGAGGCGAATTAGCCGCACTTTGTCTGATTGATTCTGTCACCAGACTTTTACCCGGAGCATTAGGCAAAGTAGAATCGGCTCATTATGATACTTTTTCATCCGGATTGCTTGAATACCCCCAATATACCAGACCATCTGAGTATAGAGGAATGAAAGTCCCTGAAGTTTTATTATCCGGAAATCATAAAGAAATAGATAATTGGAGAAGAAAACAGGCTATAATCAGGACATATGAAAAACGGCCCGACTTATTTGAAAAATTTGCTCAAAAAGGGGTTTCGGATGAGGATGCAATTATAATAAATAAATACATAGAGCAGAGGAATTAAAAATGGATATATATCAATCGCTAATAACAGGTGTTATTCAGGGATTAACAGAGTTCTTGCCTGTCAGCAGCTCAGGCCACCTTGTATTAACATCATCTATATATAAAATTCTAACAGGAAAAGCTTTAGCCAGCGGTGGAGGCGAAGAAATATTTTTTGATATTATGCTCCATGTTGGAACTCTCCTTGCTGTACTTATATATTTCAGACAGGATATTATTCATTTAATAAATGAATTCTTTAAAGCTGCTAAAGAAGGGACATTAAAAACCAACTATGAAGCACAGATTCCTGTTTATATTGTTATAGGCACCATTGCTACAGTTGCAGTTGCTTTACCTTTTAAAGATTTCTTTGAATCTCTTGTGTATAACCCAACACGAGTTGGAATAATCCTGATGTTTACAGGCGTTATGCTTTATACCACAGAGCTTATGTCTGAGAAAATTACTAAAAAAATGACCAATATGACCTGGAAAAAGTCTATAATAATAGGATTAGCACAGGGTTTAGCTGTAGCACCGGGATTATCAAGGTCTGGAGCAACTATAGCAGCTGGATTAGCAGCTGGATTAG
>DNSU01000155.1:0-1306 GCA_003499585.1 Cyanobacteria bacterium UBA9579
CCGCTTGCAACTTTAACCGCAGTGATAGGGTGCACAATTGTGGACCTTTAACCTATAATGCCTCTGAGACGGGTTCTCTGTTTATGCATTCCATTGCAATAGAAGCTGTTTGAGCTACTTGTTTTGGGACGTTAGGCATGTTTGCCAGTTGTCTTAGAAGATCAATTGTTCGTTTGAAAGTTCTCACGAGATCTCCCTCTCCCATTTCAAGTCCTTTAATTAATTCTTCCCATTCCCCGCCGTTTGTCCAGAATTCAACTAACGGTGAGTAATGAGGGTTTAGAAGTATTGGAGTATTTACATCATATTTTTTCTGGACTTTCCAGACTTTTCTTACTACTTCTCTTCCTTCTATAATTGCTTTCCTGGCTTTTGCACCTAGCTGGAATCTTGAATAAAACTGACTTCTTGGTTCTTCTGTAGCAACTGCACAAACAACAGCTGCTAATTCTGCGGGTGATAAGCCATCCATTATTCCGCTTAAAATTAATTCTGCAAAGAATAATTCATTTTCTGATCTGATAGAAGCAGTCATTACACCTTTTTCTGTAGGATATTTGTCAATAAGGTATTCCAGATCTTCTAAAACAGCCATTAAATTGACAAATTGTCTCCAGTAAATATCTTTTTCGTTTTCTATCTGTTCGGTTACTTTTTTGCTACGGCGTTCAAATCTTTCTGAAATATCAAGATTTTTAATGTGCCTTTTATATTGTTTACATTGATCACATTTGGATCTTTCCAGTTGTCTTAAAATATCTTTAGTTTTATTTTCGTACTCGATAACTTCAGGAGAACGCTGTCTGCCTGCTTGTTTTGCCTGTTTTCTAAGAATATTTGTAAGTTTTCTATATTCTATATAAGTATTTTTGAGTTTATTATATTTTATTAAATCCTCTTGCGTTAAGCGATAGGGGCATTTGATATTATTTAGCTCGTCTATTGTTTCATTAATTCTTTCTTGTTCTCTGATCAGAAGCTTCATTTTTTCTGTCGAACTATAGTAACCAAAGCTTTTAAGAATTAATTCTCTGGCATCTTCTACGGTAAATCTTTGAAGAAGGTTTAAGACCATAGAATAGCTTGGGGTAAATTTACTTTCAAGAGGATCTGATGCTGATGAAGCTAGAATACCTACTTCTTCAGGAGATTGAAAAGGTGTCCCAACAACAGTAACATAACCAACTTCATCCATGCCGCGCCTTCCGGCTCTTCCTGACATTTGCAAAAATTCACTTGCCGTTAGCACTCTATGGCCATCATCGGTTCTTTTGCTTATAGAGCTTATTACTGTACTTCTTGCCGG
>DNSU01000155.1:1383-2717 GCA_003499585.1 Cyanobacteria bacterium UBA9579
AACTGTACTTCTTGCCGGCATGTTTATTCCGGCTGCCAGTGTTTCTGTTGCAAATACGGCTTTAATCAGGCCATGTTGAAACAATTTTTCTATTAAAACTTTCCATCCCGGCAATAATCCGGCATGATGACTCGCTACACCTGAATAAATATATTCCAGATATTTATGTTTACCTAAATACGGATAATCAAGAATGTATTCATCTATAATTTGTAAGAGTCTTTTCTCTTCAAATTTATTCAAAAGCCTTAATCTTGAACATTCAATCATATTATCATCGCATTTTTTTCTGCTAAAGGTGAAATAAATAGCAGGCAGCATGTCTTTTTTATGTAAAATTTCAACTAATTCTGAGACAGAAGCTTCTCTTACTTTTCTGGCGAACTTTGGTTTAGGGCTTTCAGCTCTTATTTTTGAGTTTAGTCTACCGCCAGGAGCAAAAAGAGGTAGAATTTCGTTTGGTTTTGATGGTGAATAGTAAAAATGCTTTAATGGGACAGGCCTAAAATCACTGTTTACAAGCGCTGTATCTCCATGAACCGTATTAATCCATTCTGTAAGTTTATCTGCGTTTGCAATAGTAGCAGATAATGCTATTAACTGAATATTATTAGGACTGTAAATTATACTTTCTTCCCAAACGGTTCCCCTTTGTTCATCGTTCATATAGTGAACTTCATCCAATACAACATATTGAACGTTTCTGAGGTTTTCTTCAATACGTCCCAGATTTGTGCCATAGAGCATATTTCTGAATACTTCTGTTGTCATTACAACTATCTGTGCATCTCTATTGATGGAAGTATCGCCTGTCAGCAATCCAACTTTATTTTCGCCATAGCTTTTCTTAAAATCATTGAATTTTTGGTTGCTAAGGGCTTTAAGAGGGGTGGTATAAAAGATTCTTTTATCTGTTCCCAGAACTTTTTTTACGGCATATTCAGCAATGGCTGTCTTTCCTGCGCCTGTTGGGGCGCAAACTACAACGCTTTTTCCTGCATTTATATGTTCTATAGCTTCAATCTGAAAATCGTCCAGTTGAAAGCCAAAGTCTTTTTCTATCTGTTTTAATTCGTGTTCATTCATAATTACAATTTATAATCCAATACCGTATTACACTTTTAAAATCTGGAATAACGTTGTAAAGAAACCGATTGTCCAGTAAAAAGTTAAAAAACTTCCAAGGAAAGGAACTAGAATTAGGGTCAGGGTTTTCCCGAAGGATAGTTGATATGTTTTGATGATAGCTTTAATAATTAAAACTACAACCCACAACCAAACAAATAACCCCAGAAATATGGCAAATATGTCTGCGACCAGTCCGGCGGTTTTAA
>DNSU01000155.1:2779-3857 GCA_003499585.1 Cyanobacteria bacterium UBA9579
GTCCGGCGGTTTTAAATAATTCTATCGGACCAAGAAATATCCACGGAATCAGGGCAAAAGCTGAAAGAGTTAGGAATGTTTTAATTCTGCCTGATTGGCCAAAAATACTTGCTATTAAGTCAAGAAAAAAGGCGAAGAATAACCAGCTTAATACTCCAAAAAATATTGCCCCAAATATACTTAAACTCAGCCATACTAGTGTTATAGGCCCGTTAAAAACTTTAAAATTCAATAAAGGCCCTAATATACTGATAAACAGAACTAGTAAAAATCCCTGAAATAGAGGTGGAGTTTCGCGTAATCTGGCAAAAGCTTTATCTGGAGAGAATAAAACCTCATAAAAATTGTCTAAAAAGTTATTCATGGTTTTTACTCCCACATAAATAAAGGCTGACGAGGGAATTTTGTGCTTAAAGGAACTAGTGATGAGGCTATATCTTTTTTAGGAAATACAGACTCGGTAATTCCAAAAAGCATTCCACCAAGACCTGAAGGCATATTATATTGCACAAGTGGAATTTCACCGCGCAATCCTTTGAATTTTGATTTTGCCATTATAGTTATAGCTTCATGAGAATCATATAGCCCGCCTAATTGATCAGCAAAACCATACGTTACAGCCTGCTCCCCTGTAAAGATCCTTCCATCTGCGTATTTTTTTAATGTAGCAATAGTAAGATCAGTTCTTTTTACGTTATATTTATCTGTTCTTTTCACTCTGCCTTCGATAATGGCATTTACAAACTGTTGATAGGTAGAGTTAATAATGTTTTGAAGTAAATCTCTTTCATCAGGAGAGATAGCTCTGTAAGGAGAGGCTAAATCTTTATATTTGCCGCTTTTAATGACATTTGCTTTGATTCCAAGTTTTTGATTTAAAAGCTCCTGAACATTAAAAGTATTTATAATAACACCAATACTGCCTGTCAAAGTTCCAGGTTCTGCAAAAATCCTGTCAGCGGCGCTGGAAATGTAATATCCGCCACTTGCGGCTAAATCTACCATTGAAACTACAACGGGTTTTTCTTTTCTTAGTCTAAGTATAGTATCATAAAGTTCCTGAGACATAGCTACAGTT
>DNSU01000021.1:0-12486 GCA_003499585.1 Cyanobacteria bacterium UBA9579
TAGGGCAACTGCTAATTTATATTTTATGAGTGCGATAGGATTAACAGGTGTACAGGTAATAGCGCAGGCAACAGCCATATCGGATCCTGTTTATCCGAGCCCTTATTTCCCCAGATACCCTGCTGTTGGAAGTGTAATAGGTACCAGTGGAACTAATCAAGCTGGTATATACGGTTATGCTGATAACCAGAGTCTGGATTTGGGGTCTTGTGGTTACACTCTTCTTAGAATGCCTGCTTTTGTTGTTGATGGTACTGGCGCTGATTTATATATCAAAGAAAAAGACTTTCTTGATGGATATTTTGTTTATATAGGAGTTCCATATTCATATGGCAGTACATCTACATCAAGTATTAGGTGGGTTAATGTTAGTTGTACTGGGATACCAGCTTCAGGAGCAGCTACCACAAGTCAGGTGGGATCTTATTTATCAGATGTAGTATATGCAAGTGGTACATGGCAAATAACTCAAGCTAAATTTTATGGAAGCGGATATTTTGATATAGGCAAGAAATGTTATGACTCAAGTAATAATTTGATTTATGATGGTAGTATTATTAAAACTGCAATATATATTGCGATAATTGATGATTGTGTTAATGATGGGTTCAGTACGACTGATTTTACTAATCCCGTTGTATCAACCACACAAGCTCAAATTGATACGGTTGGAGTCTTGCACCATTCAAGATTAATAAAATATGCTTATATTAACCTGGATACAGATGGTGATGGGGTTATAGATTTTTTGGAAGATGCTATTGGATTAAATAAAAATAGTACGGACACAGATGGTGATGGTATACCAGATGGCTCAGAATATGTCGGGTGGTTTGGTGCGTATATTCCAATAACCAGCTCAGGTATAGCTCAGGCATATTTTACTAACCCAAAAATATCAGATCATCCATAATAATAGAGAAATTAGGGTCTTATCTAAAGTAAGAAAGGTTTTGGCAAAAGTTCAGAAATATTGCTAGTTAAAGGTTCTCCATTAGAATCTTCGATTATAACAATAGCATTTTTTGAAAATTCAGTAATCCATTGTCTACAAGCTCCACATGGATAACATAACTTCGAATTTGGACTATATATAGCAATTGCAGTAAGACCTGTCTTTTTTCCATCAGCTATAGCTGCTGAAATTGCAGTTCTTTCAGCACAAGTGGTTAAACCGTAGCTGGAATTTTCGACGTTACAGCCTTTATATACACTTCCATCTTCAAATAAAGCACAAGCTCCTACCAGGAATTTTGAATATGGAGCATATGCATTTCCTGAAGCTTCAGATGCTATTGTTAGAAGATATTTTGGATTTATATCTGACATAATTATTTTCTACTTTATATTTTATTTTTTACAGATGTTGCTAATTCGGAATCACTTTTTGTATCTGCAAGAGCAGCTTTTACCAGTCCTAAGAATAAAGGATGTGGCTTTTGAGGACGGGATTTGAATTCAGGATGGAATTGGCTAGCTACAAACCACTTATAATTCGGTAGCTCAATTATTTCAGCAAGCTTTTTGTCTGGAGAAAGCCCTGAAATTACTAATCCTGTGCTGGTTAGTAGATCTCTGTATTCGTTGTTTACTTCGTATCTATGTCGATGACGTTCATGAATGATATCTTGTCCATAGGCCTCCCGTGCTTTTGAGCCGGGTAATAAATGGCATTCATAGGATCCTAATCGCATAGTTCCACCATAATCAGTGAAGCCTTCCTGATCACGCATTAGATCGATTACCGGCTGTGATGTTTCAGATACAAATTCAGAACTATTAGCCTCTTTAAGCCCAGCAACACTTCTGGCAAATTCAATTACCGCACATTGCATGCCAAGGCATAATCCTAAAAATGGGATATTTGATTCTCTGGCAACTTTAATGACATTAACCTTGCCTTCAATTCCACGAATGCCAAAACCGCCTGGAACGATTACCCCATCAATATCTGATAAAGCCTCTTTTGCTTTTTTAATATCTACGCAATCTTCTGATGATATCCATTTTAATTCAATGTTTGCACCAGCAGCAGCTCCAGCATGTTTTAATGATTCAACTACAGATATATATGCGTCTGAAAGCTTAGTGTATTTCCCTGCTATTGCAATTTTTACAGAGTGTGTCGGATTTTTAATTCTTACTAATAACTCTTTCCATGGCTCTAAATGTGGCTCAGTATTTTGTATATTAAGTATTTTCAAGATTTCTGTATCCAATCCTTCTTCTGCAAGAGCAATAGGAACTTCATAGATTGATTTCATATCTTTGCATTCAATGACTGATTCTACCGGAACGCTTGTAAACAAAGCGAGTTTCTTTCTTTCTGCTTTTGGTATTGGTCGTTGAGTTCTGCATACTAACATATCAGGCTGAATGCCAATACTTCTAAGCGTGATTACGCTATGTTGGGATGGTTTAGTTTTTAATTCTCCCGCAGCATTTAAGTATGGTATCAAAGTAACATGAATAAATGCTGTATTACCGTGTCCAGCTTCAATTTTAAATTGTCTGATAGCTTCCAGAAATGGAAGCCCCTCAATATCCCCAACAGTTCCGCCTATTTCGGCAATCAGAAAATCAGGTTTGTTTTTAGCAGCTTCTTTTAATCTGCCTTTAATTTCGTTTGTAATATGAGGGATTGTTTGAACTGTAGCACCAAGGTAATCACCCCTTCTTTCCTTGGTAATAACATTTAAATAAATGCTTCCGGCAGTTACATTATTTGCTTTTTCAAGATTTATATCGATAAATCTTTCATAATGACCTAAATCAAGGTCAGTTTCAGCGCCATCATCGGTAACAAAAACTTCCCCATGCTGAAAGGGACTCATTGTACCAGGATCTACATTTATATATGGGTCAAATTTTTGTATTGTAACAGAATATCCTCTTGCTCTTAGAAGGTTTCCTAAGGATGCTGCAACTATGCCTTTCCCTAGAGAGCTTACAACCCCGCCTGTTACAAAAATATATTTAGTAGTCATCTCCTGCCCTTTCACTATCAAGCTAATTACATTGCTGTATTTGCTGAATTTACTCCTCGATTATCCTTGGAACCCTAAAATAGCCGTCTTCTTCTTTCGGTGCATTTGCAAGTATTTCTTCACGGTCACATGGTGGCCAGACTTTATCCTCTCTCATTACGTTTATTTTAGGAACCGCCTGTGCCATAGGCTCAACATTTTCTGTATTTATTTCTTTCAGTTGATTAAAGTAGTCTAAAATATTGCCTAATTGCTCGGCAAATTTTACTTTTTCTTCTTCGTTGAGAGCTAATCTGGCTAATTTAGCTACATGTTCAACTTCTTTTATTGTAATCAATTTTATACTCCTGAATATTAAATTTTAATGATGCTCTATTAAAGACATTTATCGTTAATTTAAATAGGTGATTTTATCACTTAGAATTATTATAGTGGAAATGCTTAAAAACTTTTTAGTTAAATGAAGAAATATCAAGTAATTTTTTATTGATTAATTTATTTCAGAAATGATTCAAGGTCTTCTATATTTTCTGTTTCAAGCATTATTTCTGAATATATTTGACATAGATTATCTTCATTTAATCCTAAATATTCCAAAACTCTCTCATCAAATAATCCAATATCAAAGCCATCAAAGTCCAGTGCTATATGAGAAATAATATTTCCTACATATACAATACTTGTTAGCTGTTTATTATCCAGAGCTTCAAGCGGATAGTGGTGATAATGTATGACATTAGTTAAACCTGACGGTAAATTCCATTCATCTGCTATTAAATATCCAATATCCTGGTGGTTAATACTGCAATATCTTTTTTCTGCCAGCATTATTCTGTTATCCATTGGATAAGGAGCTTCTTGAAGAGCGCTAACATAATTTTCATGATCGTACTGATCAAGTATTATTTTGCCGATGTCGTGCAGTATTGCAGCACTGAAGATATCATCCTGTTCTTGCAAATGAAGAAATTTATCGATTTTTTTTGCTGCTATTGCTGTAGTTAAAGAGTGTCTCCATAGCTTTTTGTAGTCTAAGACTTTAATTTTATCATTCTTTGGTGCAAAGATTTTGAAAATAGTTGATGATAAAACAAGTCCTCTTATTGTAGTGAAGCCAAGAATCATTATGGCATGCTGAATTGAGCTTATTTGTTTTGGAAAACCGTAATAAGCTGAATTAACAAGTTTTAATACTCTGGAAGTTAAGCCAGTGTCGTGGGCTATTACTTTACTTAATTGTGCAGCTGAAGAATTAGGATCTTGCACCAATTCCATTACTCTTGTTACTATTTCAGGTAGTGAAGGAATATCTTTGACTTTGTATTTTGCTAATTTTGAATTGCTAATTGCTGCAATACTTGGCTTTGTAGCTGAATATTCAGCTATAGAATAAATACCGGTATTATGTCTGTTTAATTCTGTGGTTACCCAGGTTTTTGTTAAATTATCCTTGGCCAATATATCATTCTTTGAGATAACAACCTTTTCAAATCCTTTAGATGCTGCATCACCTATTAATTTGGTTAATGCAGGAGGAAAGTCGGCGTTATTAATAGCTTCCTCGTATATTTTAACCAGTTCGAAATTATATTTCTGGCAAAACTCAGCTATTTTATCCTTTTGGCTTTTTATATCCTCAGATCTATCATCTTTATGAGTTTTATAAGAATTTACGTATCCGACTACTTTCAAAATGATGCTCCTACTAGAGATTTATATAACGGACAGAGTTTTAACTCCTTTACCCTTTAAAATATATTACTTATTTTCATACCAACATATTTTACTATAGTTTAACATTTAATAGATTTATAAGTTTTAATTAATTTTTGCAGATATCGCAGGACTGCATCGTTTCTTCAAACGTTCCCGTCTCACTTTTGTCCTTTTTTTTGTTTACAGGATTATTTTGCCGTGTATCTTTTACACTGGCTCTTAGTCTTACATCACTTAAAATTTGGTACATATACTGAGTTTGTTCAATATCACCTTTTACACTTATTATAAGACTTGCTTTTTCAAGTTCACTTAAGGCGTCCTGATATCTGCCCATTTGTTTTAATAGTAATGCAAGATTATAGTGAACATCATAGTTTATAGGTTCAATTTGTATAGCTTTACAGTACTCCTGTAATGACTCACTATAATTGCCCAGGACATGAAGTGTTAGTGCCAGGTTATAGCGAGCATCATAGTTGTTAGGTTCTATTTTAAGTGATTTTCTATAGCTATCAGCGGCACTTATGAGGTAAGTTCTTGCAGCTAGATTGTCATAACTGTATAATAGCGATTTTGCTCTGTAAGCTAGGCCAAGATTGTAATAAGCTATTGCTTTACTTGATTTCAAATATTTTGAATTGTCAAATAGGAACGGTATTATTATTCTTTTAGGTTTTGAATCAATTGCGTTAATGTATTCATTAATAGCTCTATCAATATCATGAAGTTCTTCTGACAAAATAATTCCAAGGTTTATTCTGGCATTAACATAGTTGGGTTTAATATTTAAAGCTTTTTCATAACAATCTACAGCACTGTAAAAATCTTCAAATGCTGTGTAAATATTGCCTAGATTATACTGGGCTTTGGTATGTTCAGGATAGAGTTGGAGAGCATAATTGTAATTATTTATTGCTTTTTGATAGTTACTTTCCTGATAGTACTGGTCTCCTTTAAAAACATAATAAAATGCTACTGTTTGCCTGAAATAACTAGAAACATGGTTATGAAACAGGATTGCAACAGATGCAATTATAAGCATGGGAATTAAAAATATTACTGATTTTTTCATAATTATTAATATTCCAGTAATTGGAGTGAAATTTAATAAAACCTGTATGTACTGTTTTCAAGGGAGACTAATTTCTGTATATCTTGAAATGTATTACTAATTTGGATTGATATGGCATTTTTGGCTTTACAAATAAGGTAATAAGGCACATCAATTTTTTTCAATTACTAGTGCATATGTTTATTATACCAGTATACTACCCTGTTGGGGAATTTATATTTTATCGCAAACTTGGTTTTATAATACTACACACGCATATATTCGACTCTTACCCAGACACGATCCAGCTATTTGATCGAGCATTGCTCGGTCATTTTCTTTTTGTTCCTGAAAATGCTTTATATAATTGTTAATGCTTATCTTTCATAAAAATAACCACATTCTATTTAATAGAATGTGGTTATTTTTATGAAATGTGCTTGTATTAATAAACTAAGGAGTATATGCTCCAGCTTCGGATAGGCTGTTAGCATTCTGTAGTTTGACGTTAATATTGGTAACAGTAGTTTTAATTTGTTCACCCATTAACTGTAATACTGCAATAGCTACAACTGATACGAGTGCTAAAATGAGTCCATACTCGACTAAACTTTGTGCTTTTCTTTTTTGTCTACCTTTTAACATTGTTGTCTCCTTTAAAACCCTACTTGTTTGGTAATTAATTGTATGCTCTAGTTATTTTGTTGAAGTACTTGATTAACTGGTTGTAATTTGTCTGATATGCCAGTGAATACTCCCTTCATGTGACCTTGCATTGCTATTAAAGCACCAATGGCAAATACCGAGACTAAAGAAATAACTAAAAGGTATTCCACCATTGTAGCTGCTTGTTTTTTGCTTCTTTTAGCATCTCTTTTTAAAAATTCCACTTGTTTCAATTTATTCATTCTCTGCATATCTAAAATAATAATACATTACTTTTTATAATTAGTTAATCACTTTGAAGGGAGATATAAAAAATCACCCTTCAAAGTGATTAACTAATTATATCTTATATTTGCAGATTCCAATCTTTGTAAAGCCTCTTTTAGTTTATCATCAGGTGCTACAAGTGATGCTCTAAAGTATTTATCACTATGTTTTCCGAATGCAATTCCCGGTGTAAATACAACCCCGGTTTTTTCTAATACCATTTTGCACCATGATTTGGAGTCCTGATTTCCCGGAACTGGCAGCCATATATACATAGTTGCTTTAGGTTTTTTTAGATTCCACCCTAGTTTATTGAATCCTTCAGTCATGAAATCTCTTCTTTTTTGATATTTTGCTACAATTTCATTTACATGAGATTCTGGCATTTTAAGTGCTGCTATTGCAGCATCCTGTACAACAGATGATGTTCCGTAATCTATATTGGTTTTTAAGGCATATAAGATTTTGATGAATTCTTTATTTCCAACTGCCCAGCCTATTCTCCATCCTGCCATGTTGAAGGTTTTAGAGAATGAATGGAACTCTATTGCTATATCTTTTGCTCCTTCAATCTCGAATATACTTAATGGCCTGTATCCATCAAAGCATATTTCAGCATATGCAAGGTCAGAACATAGCAATATATTGTATTTGGTACAGTAGTCAACTAATTCTTTATAAAATTCTCTTGTTGCAATGCCTGAAGTTGGGTTATTAGGATAGCTGACAAAGAATATTTTTGCTCTTTGGGCTACATCTTCAGGAATTGTGGATAAATCTGGCATAAAGCCATTTTTTTCTTCCAATTTTACGTGATATACATCCCCGTTTGAAATCCAGGTTCCTCTTGAATGTACAGGATAATACGGATCCGGTACGATATTTATATCACCGGGATCTGTCATTGCTAATGCCAGATGAGCAAGGCCTTCTTTTGCGCCTACAAGTATCTGAACCTCGTCAAGGGCATCTAGATCAACATTATATTTTCTTTTCATCCAATCAGCAACGGCATATCTAAATTCTTCTTTTCCTCTAAAATTTGGATAACCGTGATTTTTAGAATTATGTAAACTTTGAATAGCGGCTTCAACGATTGGATCTGGAGTGGCGCCATCAGGATTACCTATTCCTAAGTCAATTAAGCTTGCTCCTTTTGCGCGTTCTTCTTCTTTCCATTCGTCTAATTCTGCAAAAATATAAGTTGGTAAATTTAGTAACTTTTTTGATGGAATTATATTTACTTTAGTATGCATACAATCGGCACTCCCAGAACTAAGTAGTTGAAGATATTCTATATTAATTTTTCTCCATATTCAAGAAAAATTAATAATTTCCCCTGAAATCATTAGAATTTTCGATTTTGCTTAGAATTTCTCGGGCCCTTTGTTTGAAAGTGTGATTATTTATGACTGTTTTTTTGCCATTTTGAGCGATCTGATTTCTTAAGGAATTTTTATCTAAATATTTAGATATTTTTCTTATTAATTCTTCATTATTTGCATAGAAAATAAGGTCTTTTTCAGGCTTGAAATAATCAGCTGTATCCTGTTTATAATCAGTTAATAAGAATCCACCTGCAGCAAGAACTTCCAGTACTCTGTAATTCATACTGCTAAGTCCTTGATCCATGGTGATATTAAGTATAATCTTGGAGCCAGCATAAACTTGCGCCAATTGTTGCTCAGTTTCCAGAAACCCTTTATATGTTTTCCTGTAATTTTCTAATTCATCTTTATTTAGCAGGCTATGTTCCTGCATTTCTTTGACACTCTGGTCGAAATGTTTTTGATATGAGTAAATACTAAGTTTGTCCGGGAAGTTTTTAACTATTTTACTCAATACTGATAATCGTCTGATAGTAAGTGGTCTACCTGTAAAAACAATGTCCAGAGGGTTGCTGGTATTATTGGTTTCAGCTGTATATAAATCAGGATCAACTCCAAGTGGCAAATAAAAACTCGTATTCTTAAATGAATCAAGATATTGCTTATCCCAACAAAAAACTATATTAGTTGTGCCTGATAGCTTCGGGTATAAATCCAAATCTCCTGAATGTGAGAAGTTGGCGTTTGGATCATCCGCAAAATAATGAATTACAGGGATATTGAGTTTATTTATTATTTCTTCAGCCTGTGAATTAATTAAATGTACGTAGTCATATCCAATGGCAAAATCAGGTTTGAATTCCTTGATAGCTTTAAAATCAAGCTCTCTTACATCAAAGGCTAAAATATTATTGCCCAATTGCTCAAAACCTTTAGCCAGACCTTTAATTATTAAAGATCCTGCTATACTTATAGGGCTAATAACAAGAATATTATACATATATGAACCAGCTGTTTCTTAATTGTTTCTAAGAGCCTGTCTGGTTAAAAAATGTAAAAATCAAGATATAATGCAATTACAGGCTCGCCTTATGGACTGCGGTTAAAATGGGCAGCAAAGCTGCACCATTAAACTCATTAATCTTGATATTAAGACTATGATTGTAGAGTTTAGAAAAGTGACTTTGTCACCAATTTTAACAAGACAGCTTCTGAATTTATTATAACAGTAAGGAGAACTTCTGCCTAATTATTGTAGAGTTTTAGGTGATATTAGTTTTAGTATCCAGATAAATTCTTAAATACATTTTTTAACAAAGCTGGACAACTCAGTAAGAACTTTTTTAAAATTAATAATAAGGACAGCGTAAAAAATACAAGAAGTATTTTTGAGGTCCAGGCGAATCTTGGAAGGATTAATATAGGGGCAAAACCTTGTTAAATACGGATTTTGATAATAATAAAATTGTTCCGGCAAAAAAAGATCAACATAATGTATATAAAGAAAGACTGATTAGAACTAATAAAAAAAGAGCGTATTACTTACTTATTTCCTGTCTGCTGGTTATTTGTTTGTTTCAGGCAGTAAGAGGCGTTTATTTAAATACTACTAAATACATAGTATTAAATAATCAGATTAATAAGCTTGAGCGGATTAACTCTGTAGCAAGACAAAAAAATGAGGAATTAAATAAGCAAATCCAAAGTTATTCTTCTACTAAAGGAATAGAGGAGTTAGCAAGGGATAACTTAAAGATGGTTGGCAAGGATGAAGTTCTTGTTATTATCAAAGAACTTCCTACCCCTGTAGTTAAAAAGAAATAGTAGTGCTGCAAAAGATATCAGACATTAACTTAAGTTAGGTTATAAAATCACAAAAAAAATAATCTGCATATAGCAGATTATTTAACTCTCAAGATAATCCAGCAGTTTTTTAAAAGGGTTATTTGACAGCTACTAAGCGAGGAATAACGCCTAGCTCGCCTTGAATCATTTTGGCTTTTGCCATTGCCATTGATCTGCGTTTTTTGGCTCCTCTAAGTAGGAATAATACTGATTCTGATATATTTGAACTTGGAATTCTATTTATTTTATTCATTATCTTACCCCTGTTAATTTATTCTCTGGCCACATAATCTTTATCGGTTTATTTTTAAATTGACTTTAGTCTTTCTAAGCTTTTTTTAAGAAATTGAAACATTCTTTTACAAAAATATTTTAAAGACAGGGAGAAAAACAAAGCGAGTGTTTTTTGTTAACGAATTTATGTAATTTAAATTAAGTTGCCAATATGCGAGAATATCTATTAAATTAAGAGTAGGGATAGTGAGAATACTTAATAAAATTTGAAGCCTGCTAGCACAGACATGTCGGCTCATTCATATAACCAGCTTTGTATAAGAAGTAATAGTAATTTAGAAAGTAAATATGCAGCTTAATAAGCTTAAAAAAAATGAGATTAACGCAAATTTGCTCAAGTTTTCTTCAGAAAATGAGCTAAAAGCTATTGTACAAAGTGATAACGAGTTGATTCCAGAGGGGGCGGATTATTCCTGCGGGGAAGGTAACTTGAACTTTACTGTTGTTTCAACTCAGGATTTTAACAGTATATTATCTTTTGATGAAAATCAGGGTGTCATTACATGCGAGTCAGGAGTTAGATTCTCGGATATATTAAATATTTTTCTTCCAAAAGGATGGATTCTTCCTGTTATTCCTGAGGCTAAGTTTATTACTGTAGGAGGAGCTATAGCTTCTGATGTGCATGGGAAAAACCATTACAAGAAAGGATCTTTTTCCAATTATTTAATTTCTTTTGATATTATGCTGGCAGATGGCAGTATAATGACCTGTTCCAGGGCTGAGAATACTGATCTTTTCCTTGCAACATGCGGAGGAATGGGACTAACTGGTATTATTTTACGAGCAGCATTTAAGCTTTTAAAAGTTGAGACTTCCTATATGTATCAGGAGTCTATAAAAGCCAGAAATCTTGAGGAGTTATTAGAGATTTTTGAATATTCCAGGGATTTTGATTATTCTGCTGCCTGGGTAGATAATCTGGCAAACGGGAAAAATCTTGGCCGTGGCATTGTAATTCGAGCACGGCATGCCGTAAGGCAGGATTTAACCGAAGGAGTTTTTAAAAAGCAGCATAGTATTCCGACAGAGTTTAATTTGTTGTCGCAAAAAATGTTTAATTTTCTATATTTTAATTACAAGAAAAAGAAAAACAAGTTTATTGTTCCTTGCAATGAGTTCTTTTATTTGTTTAAAGAGACTTATAATTGGAACAAGCAGTTTTATCAGGATAAGGCACAATATATTCCATATCAATTTGTTTTACCAAAGAAATCAGGTTATGAAGGCTTAAGCCAAATATTAAACAGGATAAATAAAAGTAAACAACGCTCATTTGGTGCTGCTTTAACATTATTTGGCAAGCAAAATACTTTGATATCTTTTCCAATGGAAGGATACTCCCTGAATATTAATTTTTTAGCCAGCTCTGACTTATTCTTTTTTCTTCACGAATTAGATGAGCTGGTTCTAAAATATAATGGAAGATTAAATCTGGCAAAAGATGCTAGAATTACTAAAGAAATGTTTGAAAAAAGCTATCCTGATAATGAAAAGTTTAAGGCATTAAAGCATAAATTTGATAATAAAGGGAAGTTTCAGTCATTACAATCTAAGAGGATAGGAATTTAATATGGGTTATGTGCTTATACTTGGAGCCGATTCAGATATAGCAAAAGCTATAGCAATGAAATATGCTAAAAATGGTTATGGCGTATATCTTGCAGGAAAAGATACTGTAAAGCTTGAGCAGGATGCTGAACAAATAGAAACTCAGTATAAAGCAAAGGTAAAAGTTTTCAGGTTTGATGCATTGGAATTTTATAATCATAAGAATTTTTATAACAGCTTAGAGCCAAAGCCAGCAGGGGTTATCTGTGCAATTGATTACTTAGGTGATCAATATGAATCAGAAGAAGATTTCTTAGAAACAAAAAAGATTATTGATATGAACTTTACAGGATGTGTCTCTATTTTAAATATCATTGCCAATGATTTTGAGGCTAGGAGAGAAGGTTTTATAGTAAGTATAACTTCTACAGCGGGTGATAGGGGTAGGCGTAGCAATTATACGTATGGTAGTGCTAAAGCGGGTTTAACTAACTATTTATCAGGGCTAAGAAGCAGGCTTATTGAAGCTGATGTTCAGGTAACTACCGTAAAAACAGGTGCCATTTTCAATAAAGCCACTAATGATGAGTTGTTTTATATTGCTCCAGCTAAACCTCATGAAATTGCAGATGATGTATTTAAGACCCAGCAAAAAAATAGAGATATCGTCTATAGCAAATGGCAATGGAAATTTCTTTCCGTGTACTTCAATAATATTCCGGAGATGATCTTTAAGCGAATGGGGTCATAAATTTAGTATAAAAACATTAAAAAAGCA
>DNSU01000021.1:12563-13093 GCA_003499585.1 Cyanobacteria bacterium UBA9579
GCTAAGCCTGCTTTTTGTATTTTCTGAATTAAACTTACTTACGAAGTCCTAATCTTTCAATTAAATTCTTGTATCTGTCAGCATCTTCATTCTTAAGGTACTGAAGGAGTCTTTTTCTTTGTCCAACTAGCATTAAAAGACCACGACGACCATGAAAATCTTTTTTATGAATTTTAAAATGCTCGGTTAATTCTTTAATTCTCTTTGTTAATAGAGCAATTTGAACCTCTGGTGATCCGGTATCGTTGTCAGCTCTTTGGTATTCTTTAATGGTTTCTTGTTTGTTTGCTAATGTCATTTATATTTCCTCATCTAATTAATCTTATATCACTGATATGGAACAGGTAACTCATGCGCAAGCATGATAATTATAAGATAATAACACTTCAAGAAAAATCTTCAATTCTTAATCTTAATTTTTACAATATATTATATTTATTTTAAAATTTAGATGTTGAAGATTTATCACATGTATTTATTACTACAATAGATAAATATAATCAAGCTGGTGATATTATCACCTAATTTAA
>DNSU01000021.1:13157-15362 GCA_003499585.1 Cyanobacteria bacterium UBA9579
TTATCACCTAATTTAAGTTAACGTGTATAGCTTGTAACGATAGATAATCTGAGGCAGTGGTTTAGCCACTCTGTCATTAATGATTGAGGAATTAAAAATGAATAATAAAAATATAAGAGTTAGAATTGCACCGAGTCCTTCAGGCTTTTTGCATGTAGGAACTGCAAGAACAGCTCTGTTTAACTACCTGTTTGCTAAAAAGCATAACGGGAAGTTTATTTTAAGAATAGAAGATACTGATATTGAAAGATCAGAAGAAAAATACACTCAAAATATATATGACAGCTTGAAGGCAATGGGCTTAAACTGGGATGAAGGCCCTGATGTTGGAGGGCCATACGCTCCTTATAAACAATCAGAACGCTTTGGCGAATATAAAAAATATGCTGATAAACTGATAGAATCAGGTCATGCTTATCCTTGCTGGTGTACACAGGAAGAATTAGAAGCAGAAAAAGAAAAGGCACAACAGGAAAAAGGCCTTTATACATACTCAGGAAAATGTGAAAGTCTAACTCCTGAGCAAATAGCCATTTATGAGCAAGAAGGCAGAAAACCTGTAGTCAGATTTCGAGTACATCCTGAGCTTCTTGGATTTGATGATATTATCAGGGGTAAACTTGAATTTGACACAGCATTAATCGGTGATTTCGTTATTATGAAATCCAACGGCACACCTACTTATAATTTCGCTGTGGTTATTGATGATATGGAAATGAAAATCAGTCATATTATAAGAGGTGAGGATCATATTTCTAATACTCCAAGACAGATTCTTATTTATAGAGCTTTAGGGGCTAATGTGCCTGAGTTTGCTCATGTTGCCATGATTTTAGCTCCTGATAGAACAAAACTTTCTAAGCGCCATGGAGCTACAGCGGTAAGCGAGTTTATTGAACAGGGATATTTACCAGAAGCGTTTGTTAATTTCCTTGCACTGCTTGGCTGGTCGCCATCCAGTGGCAAAGAAATAATGTGTTTGGAAGAGTTGATTCAAGAGTTTTCGCTTGATAGAGTTTCTCCGAGTCCTGCTATTTTTGAATTTGATAAACTTAACTGGATGAATGGGCAGTATATAAGAAGTTTGCCGATTTCTGAAATTACTGAGAGGGCAAAATGTTATATGCAGCCCTATGATCTTTCAATATATACGCAGGAACAGCTTGAAACAATGGTTGCAGCTGTGAGAGAACCACTAACGACATTAGGTGATATTACCGATGCAGTCAAATATCTCTTTAGTGATACTGTTGAAATAGATTCTCAGACCAAAAAGGATGTTATTGATATACCTGAATCTCAAAGGGTATTAAGTGAGTTTTATAAAATTACAGACTCAATCAGTTATGATAATATTGATGAAATACATAGTCAGCTGGCTGATTTCAGAAAGTTTATGTCTGATTTAAAACCTAAGCAGGTTATGTGGGCAATTAGAGCAGCCTTAACGGGGTCAACAAAAGGAGCAGATATTGCTATAGTTATCTCCCTTTTAGGTAAAGACAGAGTTCAATTAAGAGTCAGAGAAGCCCTTGGCGCTTCAAGTATGTAAATAGTATTTGTCCAGAGGTAAATTTCAGTTATGAAAGTATATAATACATTAACTCAGGAAGTTCAGGACTTTACTCCGATTAATGATAATCAGGTAAAAATGTATGTTTGCGGCCCTACAGTTTATGATTATCCTCACTTAGGGCATGCCAGATGTTATATAACCTGGGATGTAGTAGCAAGATATTTAAGATTCAAGGGCTATGATCTTACTTATGTTAGAAATATTACAGATGTTGATGATAAGATAATTAATAAGGCAAAAGAAGCTAACGTTGCACCGCAGGAGATAGCAGAGCGATATTATGATGAATTTAAGAGTGCCATGTATGATCTCAATATAGCTGATCCTGATATTGAGCCAAAAGCTACAGAAAATATACAGGGAATGATAGATATAATAAGTGCTTTGATAGATAAGGGCTATGCTTATCCAAGTGAAGGAGATGTTTACTTTAGAGTAACCAAATATAAAAAGTATGGTCGTTTAAGCAAACAGAGTATTGATGATCTGGAATCAGGATCAAGAGTTGAGACTTCAGAAAAGAAAGAAGACCCGCTTGATTTTGCTTTATGGAAAGCTGTTAAGTCTGAACATGAACTAGGTTGGGATAGCCCCTGGGGTAAAGGAAGACCGGGCTGGCATATTGAATG
>DNSU01000126.1:0-4441 GCA_003499585.1 Cyanobacteria bacterium UBA9579
TCTCCTACAAGCTGACCCTCTGCCGTTCTGTTTACTCCAACATCAATAACTACTGCACCTTCTTTAACAAAGTCTCCTTTAATTAATTCAGGCTTGCCAACGGCTGCTATAAGAATATCTGCCTGAGCTGTAACTTCTTTTAGATTTTTTGTTCTGCTGTGACATATTGTTACTGTAGCATTTTTATCAAGTAAAAGTATGGATATCGGCTTTCCAACGATATTTGACCTTCCAACCACTACAGCATTTTTAGATTCTATATCAATATTATACTCCTCAAGAAGTTTCATTACGCCAGCAGGTGTACATGGAACGGCATAGGGAGTTATACCTGTAATTAATTTCCCCATATTAACAGGATGAAAGCCGTCTACGTCTTTTTGAGGATCAATTTTCTGAATGATAGCATCGGTGTTGATATGCCTTGGTAACGGCAACTGCACCAAAATAGCATTTACACTTTTATCCTGATTTAATTCTTCAATTTTATTTTCAAGCTCCTGCTGACTTATGCTTTCATCAAGCCGTATAGTTGTAGAGTCTATCCCTACTTCCTGCGCTGCTTTTTCTTTCATGCCAACATAAACTTTGCTTGCAGGGTTATTACCGACAATAATTACGACTAATGAAGGTTTAACTTCAAAATCGGAAACTTCTGCTTTGATCTTCTGGCGTATTTTTTGTGCAACTTCTTTTCCGTTAATTAAAGTAGCCATAATCTCTCCTCTATAAAGGCGGCAAATTCAACCTGTACATAAGCTCTTTTGCTGCCTCAATTACAATTTCAGAATCTTTGATTATATTATCTCTTTCAAGTTCTTCATCAAAAGGTAAAAACCCAAGAATATTCAAGTCATATTCACTAAGTACCTGAGAAACATTCTCCGGAACCTGACGATTTTTTACTTTATTCATCACCAGACCTAATTGCCCGGGAGAAGAATATCTTAAAGAGGACTGCTTAATCTTCTGCGCTGAATAAACAGAAGTTAAAGAAGTATCACTTATAATTAATGTGACATCAATCGGATAGTCTACCAGTTGATGTAGATATTCAAGATCATACTCGCAGTCAAAAATTACAATATCGTAGGATTTAAAAAGCTTAATCAATGCATCATTTATTTGATTTGCAACAAAGCAAGTGCAATCTTTTGTAGAAACCATTCCTGAGGCGATTATATCAATATCATCATACAGGTTAATTACCATATCCTGTAAAGCCCATTCAATGAATTCCTGTTTTGTCATATCAGGTGGGATTTTGCTTTTATATTTATATTTTCCTGACCTGATATCAGAGATTGTATCCTTTGTCTCAATTCCAAAGGTATATCCCAGCTCACAGGTTAAATCATTATCAACCATAAGTATTGATTTATCAGGATAAGCCTCATGTAAAGCTGTTAATAATGAATTTGTCAGAGTTGTTTTACCACTTCCGCTTTTACCAATAATAGCAATAGTTGCGCTCATTAATATTTTCCTATCCCAGATACTTTTCTCTCAATGATTTAGACAAATTAGAAGTTAACTCCATTGCTCTTTCAGCAAGTTCAACACTTAAACTTCCCGCTCCGCAAGTAGGAGTTATAAGACTTGAATCAATCACCAATTTCTCATCTATACCCTTGTTAGTAAGATAGGATTTAGCTTCTTCAAACTTATCCGTTAATGTTTCTACACTGGCAGCTTTTAGAGCATCTTCATCAAGAGTCGGCACCATTCCCCATGCAATATAACCGCCTCTTTGCAGAAAATCGCCTAATTCTTTGCTAAACAGGCTTAAGCTTTGCGCAAAATAAAATCCGTCAAAGTTAAGAATATCAACTCCGCTCTCAGTAATCAAAGACCAATCAGTCTTGCCGCAGCAATGTACTCCAACTAGCGCGCCATTTTCTTTAAGTATTGATGCAATTTCTGAGATACTGCTTATAATATCCTGCTTTGTTATTGTGATAAAAGCAGATGTTCCATACTGGGAAATGGTAGGTTCATCCATAAAAATAATAGGAATGCTTGAGGGGGAAGCCTCTTTGAACTTTTTGACCAGCCACAATGCTTTTAATGTTAAACCTTTAACGACTATTTCTCTTAAAGTATCATCATAAAAAGCACATCTCTTTTCTCTATCCACAAGAGTTGTACCATATGTGAAAGGGCCTATTATTTGCCCCTTTACTGCTGTTGGTTTGTTTTCCTTTATTTTATCTATATATAAGGAAATAGTAGAAGAGAAATCTTCTGTAATTCCATATTTATCCAATAAATCAAAATTCTTCTCACTGACTATGCTTTCATAATCCAGATAAAATTCTTCCAGCTTTTCATAAAAGTCTTCAGCTTCAGGGTCTATATACCAGCGATTGTCCTCTTGGTCAAAGACAACCCCTGGAATATTTTGTGAAAATTGAGCAGTCATATCTTCTTTATGAGAAAGGCGGCCTAGTTGTGGCCAGACAGGGAGATTAGGGAAACTTGACAAAACCAGATCAACTGCCTGTGCAGGATCAGTGTGAGGTAAACTTCCAATTGCCGTACCTAAAAGCCTTAAATTAGTTTTCAAAACTCCCTCCCTTTATAATAAATCTATTCAATTTGCAGTTATTTACTCTATAATAAACAATTCAAAAGTATTATTAATTAATTTAACATGTATAATATTGATGTGCCAGCTTATTATTAAGATATTTTTTGTTTGGGAATAATATGGAAAAGAAAACATTAGCTGAATTTGTATCATCAAGGAGAGAAGAGATTGGTCTTTCTCAAAAAGGTCTTGCCAATAAATCCAACCTTGATTTATCTATTATTGAAAGTGTGGAATCAGGGCAGGAGTTGTTTTTAGCTACATCAATAAGACAAAAGCTGGCTAAAGGCTTAAAAATTGAATCAAAAGCAATAAAATCCCTTGAAAAACATCCAAAAACAAATAAAGCTGACCCCTCACCGGATTATATAGAAGAATTAAAATTAAGAATACTGGATGGACAACTATCCGGCAATGCTTGTCCTGTCTGCAAATCAGAATTAGTGTGTCGAGTAGCAGAGATGCTTGATCTTCATGATAATCCGGTCAAACATCCTAAAGCCAGATGCTCAAAATGCCCTTTCCTGCTCAGGTAAGCTTTTAATTACGTATAAAGTGACTGGTTTAATTATCTGGTATTTATATATGTATTATATATAAATATAATACTTGTTACATAACTTTGTAAAATCTTTCATAAAAAATGTTTTTTTATTAATAAGCATATAATATTTTTAAAAAGGGGATTATTATGATGAATTTTGGCTATTATCCCAATAACTATAATATGAATAATAATTATGGAATGAACAATAACTCTGGCATGAATATGTTTAGTAACATGTTTGATCCTACAGCGACACAAAATCCTTTATTTGGTCAAGCAAATAATATATTTGGTCAGGTAGATATGTTTTTAACGCAGTTAAATTCTGGTTTTTACTCAACTCCTAATCCACAGTATAATCAGCAAAATAACTATCAACAACCAAATATGTTTCAACAACAAGGTATGACTCAACAAGTAGATCAATTTATAAATACAATAGGCAATAATACAACACCTGCTAAACCTGCTGATAACACAGCAGGTACTACTGAAGTGCCTGTAGATAAGCCTGATGCTGCAGTTGGCACTATTGCAACACCTGATAACGGGACTGCTGCAGTTCCTAACGAAACACCAGCTGCAACAGTTACTGCTCCTGTTGTTGATGATTTAAATACACCAGTGTCAGCTCGACAGCAACAAGAATTAGACTATCTGGCAAGTCCACAATATCAGAGAAATTTGCAAACTAAAATGCAACAATCGTTTCAGAATTTAGCTTTATTAAATACAGCAGCACTAAACACAGCAAATGATCCAGAAGCTCAAACTCTAATTAAGAATGAAGCTATAAAAATAGCAACACAATATAAATCATACGAAACAGAATTAAACTTTTTAAAAGCAAACCCTGCACCGGCTCCTAGCGCAAATGCATTTAGAAATCCAATGGATGATACTTTAAGATATAAAATTCAAGAATGCATTTCAAAAAGATTATTACTTACTTTAGCATCACCAGATAATGCAGATCCAGCGTTACAAGAACAAATGAAACTGTTAGAGACAAAACAAAAAGAATATGAGGCTAAATTAAGTTTACTTAGAGCAGAAAACAGCACCAACTTTGCTCCAGCTGTTCCAACCAATCCACAGCTTAATTCTTTATTCCAACAAATAGATATGTTTGCATTAGCACTTAATAATCCAAATGGTAATATTTTCAGTAATCCTTATGGTAATACTACCAACAATCCATACGGAAACCCTTATGGCAATACTTCCAATCCGTACGGTAATCCATACGGTCAATTCTACTAAAACGCATAAATTTAAAACTTATAAAATAAAATGCTATATAC
>DNSU01000126.1:4543-5217 GCA_003499585.1 Cyanobacteria bacterium UBA9579
GTATATAGCATTTTATTTTATAAAGACAATTTTCTAAAGATAAATGTTTTATATATATAGGATCAATTTTAAAATATTAATTTAAATTTACCGGAGAAATCATGAGCGAATACACAAATAATATATATAATACCTGCTCTGTTAAGATGGGATTAAGTAACCTTATCGAAACTTCAAAAAAAGTTTTAACAGGTAAACTTACTTGTGCAGATATAGAAACTTTAAGTATTGTATTTAATATCGAACAATTCCAAATGATTATGCAAAGTCTGGAAGAAGCAAGATCAGGCCAAATTGTCAGCTTAAATGAAGCTTTTGAAGACCTAAACTAGATTAGAAGCCTGTTTTGAAGTATATATCCTCTTCTTATATAAGAAGAGGATATATACTTAATTGAACTTAAACCGTATTTTATATACTGACTATATAAAATACGAATAAATTTTACATAACTTTGTAAATTCCTTATGGGGATTTGTTTTTTTATTAATAAGAGAACAATTTTATGTCGATCTAGGGGGGTTTATGCTCAAATTAAGTTTTTTAAAAAGTAGTTTTTCAAAAACTCAAATATATCAACAAAATCCAGCTCAAACGCCTTATCAAGCACCTCAATCTGCACCGTATCAAAGGCCATATCAACAATATCAGAATCCTTACCAACAGCAATATCA
>DNSU01000019.1:0-687 GCA_003499585.1 Cyanobacteria bacterium UBA9579
TATTTGGAAGCATCCTCTAAAAAAAGTATTTGGATTTATGCTATCATTGAGCTTTAGAAATATGGATTTTAAATTATCGATTTTTAAAGACAGAGGCGAAAACAAATAATGGAGCTAAAAAATGAGTGATCAAAACTGCATTTTTTGCAAGATAGCCAATAAAGAAATTCCTTCTAATCTTATACTCGAGACGGAAGATTATGTTGCATTTCACGATTTAAATCCGCAGGCACCTGTTCATGTGCTTGTTATTCCAAAGAAGCATTATAATTCCCTTAACAGTGCAGATGAACCTGAACTATTGGGACGACTTCTAATAGGTGCTAAGAATGTTGCGCAGAAGCTTAATATAGAAAATGGATACAGGGTTGTTCTTAACACAGGTGAAAAAGCAGGACAAACAGTTTTTCATATCCATCTGCATGTATTAGGTGGCAGGCCAATGTTGTGGCCACCAGGTTAAAGTTAAGTAAAACTCAACATAATGTGCAATATTGTAATTAATAATAGTCCATGATAATCTTTATAAGATAGTATTTGTAAGGAATGGTTTATCCAAGAGTTTCAATACAGATGCTAAGTGTAAGTAGTTAAGATCCCATATCGAAGGGGGGTTAGTAACTTGTCCGAAATTCAAGTAGGTGAAAACGAGAGTATTGAAAGTGCACTTAAGCGTTTCAAGAAAAA
>DNSU01000019.1:746-900 GCA_003499585.1 Cyanobacteria bacterium UBA9579
CTTAAGCGTTTCAAGAAAAAAATTCAAAAAGCCGGCATTTTATCTGAAATAAAACGTCGTGAAAGATATGAAAAACCAAGTGTAAAAAGAAAACGTAAAGCTGAGGCTGCGCGTAAGAGACGTTCATAATTTATAGGTTTACCTAAAAATATAA
>DNSU01000019.1:1001-5943 GCA_003499585.1 Cyanobacteria bacterium UBA9579
GTCTCTTTAAGTTTGTGGTTATCTGCGGTTAAAAAAGTTAACAATTGTTACAAAGATAAATAAATATGCATATTTGTTTCTGGTTTTAAAGCCGATATTATTGGGAAAATCAAGGTTTTACTTTTATTTTTATCTTCTTTTATAAATTTATTAGCTTTTTTGGCAAATGTAAGCTTGCTTATGCAATTCTTGTGTATATAATAGATGAATGCTGGCTTGATTTTAGAAGTATTATGAGCTTTTTACTGGTTCTGCTCTAAGTTTTGTAAAGAATTTCTTGATAATATATTGTCTTTTTATTAAACCACTGTTAATTATTAGATATCTGCTTTTAATTTCAAGTGGTGTTACATAGGCATTAATCGTTAACATAAGTTAGGTGATAAAATCACTTTTTATTTGGAGGTTTTAATGGGGGTAGTTCTTGTAATTTGTGAGCTGGATTGTGATCCTGATAATATTGAGCCTTATAAAAGTGCCGAATTAGGTTCATATGAATATCTTAACTGTTATTTTAATACGATAAGTTCTTTATTAGAGGATAAAAAATGGGGCAGCAGGTTTCCTATCTTGTTAGAGAGCCTTGATGCAAAGACAAAAATTGAACCGGATGCTGCTGAAGAGATGGCTTCTGAGCTGGCTGTTATTACACAGGAATTAAAAAACCAGCCTCCAGCCAATATAGATTGCAATATTGATACTGAAGAAAGTAATTGGATGCTAGAGGCACCATTTGATACATTTGCTGATAATATTTATGATTATTTTCTAACTTTGGAAGAAAATAATCTGACGAAAACTTTCTATGACTTTGCATCTGAAGCAGCAGAAGAAAATTTGAGCCTTATTTATATCATTGAATAGCTTTAACCCTAAAAGATAACAAGCCTATATATTTAAACAGTGCTTGGACTATACCAGCATCATGTTGGTTTTTATGGTATTTTCTTTTTCGCCACTAATCACAGTTATTTTTTTATGCTAAATATAAAGTACACTAGTTATTTTATTAAGATGTCATTAAAAAATATGAAGAATATAAAAATTTTAATATCCGGATACTATGGTTTCGATAATTTTGGTGATGATGCAATACTGCATACACTTTTACATAACCTTAAAACCAATTTTGAGAATTGCCAAATAACCGTTATCTCAAAGAATCCTGCTAAAACAAAACAGCTTTATGGTATTAACTCTGTTGGTACATTTAATTATCAAGAGATTATTAAACAGATGCTGGCTGCAGACTTATATATAAGTGGAGGAGGCAGTCTCCTTCAGGATATAACAAGTTTAAAAAGCCTGTTTTATTATTTATCCTTAATACTTTTGGCAACACTCTGCAAAGTAAAAACATATATATATGCTCAGGGAATAGGTCCTATTAAAAGCAAGCTCGGGCAGTTTTTAACGAAAAATATTCTTAAAAAGGTTGATTTAATTACCGTCAGAGATCAACAAAGTAAGGACTTTTTAGATAAATTAGGGATAAATTCTATATTAACAGCTGATCCAGTATGGTGTATGGATGTAGAAAAAATAAACAATAATTCATGTCTGAATAATGAGAAAATAAAAGTAGGAATTCAGCTTAGAGATTGGTATTTATTGAATAATGAAAAGCTTGAGCATTTAGCAGAAGCTATAAACCTAAATTTCAATAGTAATTATCAATTAATCTTAATTTCCTTGCAGGACTCTCATGATCTGGCTATTACAGAAAAGTTTAGAGAGATTTTAAAATTAAAAAATGCCGGCCCTGATATTCAATTAATGTCTGACTTATCAATATTTGATAGTATTTCGTTATTAAGTCAGCTGGATTGTCTTATAGCAATGAGATATCATGCGAATCTTATTGCTATAAAGTCTAATGTTCCTGCTCTGGCTTTATCTTATGACCCAAAAGTTGAGATTCTATCTAGCGAAGCAGGAATTCCTTATGTCTCGATTGAAAATTTAGATAAAGAAGAGTTAAATAAGAAAATATTTGATTTAATTACGCAAAAGACTACTTATGAAGATAAATTAAGAGATTTTGCAGCTAAAAAAGAACTTGAATCTCGACAAAATGTTGATTTATTGAGTAAAATATTATTTGAGGATAATTTTTCAGGGGTTAAAAATTGAGTGCTATAACAGAAAAGAATAATGCCAGAACCTTTATATTGGGATATCCATTAGATCTGGTAGATATGGAAAGTGCTTTAAATATTGCTGAAAACTACATAAAATCAGCGCAGAGTGCGCATATTATTACACTTAATCCTGAGATGATAATGCAGTCAGCTGATAATCCGGAACTGGATAAAGCTCTTAAGAGTGCAGAGTTATTAATCCCTGATGGAATAGGAATTATATTGGCTCTTAAAAAGCTTGGAATTAACAATCTTAAACAACTTCCGGGAATTGAATTTTCATATAATCTAATAAAAAAATGTGTTGAAAATAACTATAAAATCGGATTCCTTGGAGCGACAAAAGATGTGACAGACTGCATGGCTCAGGAGTTCAAAACTAAATATCCCTCCATAGATATCGCCTTTGTAAGAGATGGATATTTCAATAATGAACAGGAAATAGAGATTATAGAGGATTTAAAAGCTTCCGGGGTGCAGGTTTTATTCGTGGCTCTTGGAGTTCCAAAACAGGAATTATGGATAAAGAAATATAAAGAAGTACTAAACAGTACACTAATGGTAGGCGTAGGCGGCAGTTTTGATGTATGGGCCAAAAAAGTAAAAAGAGCTCCTGTATTTTTCAGGAAATTAGGATTAGAGTGGTTTTATAGGCTTATATGCCAGCCATCTAGATTCAGAAGAATGTTTCCGGTATTGCCTTTATTCTTTATAAAAGTTATATTGGATAATAAATAGACAAGAAAAGAGAGTTAGAATGACTAAAGTGTCTGGATTAAATGAGAAGGAAGTAGCTGAACTATCTCAAATATCAAAAAGGCTTAGAGAGTACATTGTCAGTATGATACATACTGCAAAATCAGGACATACCGGTGGCTCACTTTCAGCTGTAGATATACTTACCGTATTGTATTTTAAGCACTTAACGCATTATAAAGATTGGGATAAGGATCCAAACTGGCAGGAAAGAGACAGATTTGTGCTGTCAAAAGGGCATGCCTCCCCTGCTCTGTATGCAGTTCTTGCTGAGAGCGGATATTTTAGTATAGATGAATTAAAAACCTTTAGAGCCATAAATTCCAGACTACAGGGTCATCCATCATATGGAAAGATCCCAGGCGTTGAAGTTTCTACAGGTTCATTAGGGCAAGGACTTTCGCTTGCTAATGGTATAGCTCTTGGTTTAAGACTCAATAATAAGTCATCAAGGGTATATTGTCTTTTAGGTGATGGTGAAACTCAAGAAGGCCAGGTTTGGGAAGCAGCTATGTCATCAGCTCACTATAAACTCAGCAATCTGACAGCAATAGTAGATAGAAATTGCCTGCAGATTGATGGTAATACAGAATGTATTATGTCCCTTGAGCCTGTTGAAGAAAAATGGAAAGCGTTTGGTTGGCAGGTTATTAAGATAAACGGGCATGATCATCAGGAAATTTATGATGCATTACAGCGGTCTGTCAGTTTAAGTCAGGAAAAAAACTCCCCTGTAGTTATAATTGCCGATACAATTAAAGGCAAAGGTGTGAGTTTTATGGAAAATAATGCTTCCTGGCATGGAAAAGCTCCAAATGATGAAGAATTACGCAAAGCCTTAGAAGAAATAAGAGGATAATTAAAATAAATTATGTTGACAGATAAAGCAGTTAAAGCCTCGCCAAGAGCTATATATGGTGAAACACTCGTAGAATTGGGACAGAAAAATCCTAATATAGTTGTATTTGATGCAGATTTATCCTGTTCAACTCAAACGCAAAAGTTTGCCAAAGCTTTTCCCGAGAGGTTTTTTAATATGGGAATTGCAGAGCAGGATGCTATGGGAACAGCAGCAGGTATAAGTACTTGTGGAAAGATTCCTTTTGTCAGTACTTTTGCTGTATTTGCATCAGGAAGAGCCTGGGATCAGGTTAGAAATGCCATAGCATATCCTAAATTTAACGTGAAAATCGTTGCTACTCATGGCGGTATAACCGTAGGAGAAGACGGAGCAAGCCATCAGGCTCTTGAAGATATAAGTCTAATGAGAACCATCCCCAATATGGTAGTTATTGTTCCTTCAGATGGTACTGAAACAAGAGAAGCTATTAAATTTGCCTCCAAGTATCAGGGTCCTGTTTATATAAGGGTGGCAAGGACAAATATGACTCAAATTTTTGATGAAGATAAATATGTATTTAACTTCCCTAATGCTCAAATTGTAACTGAAGGTGTTGATGTTACATTATTAGCTAATGGAGAAACCCTTTGTGAAGCTTTAAAATGCTCTCAGATGCTTTCTGATAAAGGTATACTCGCTGAAGTTATTAATGTTCCTGTTGTTAAGCCTCTGGATAAAGACACAATCATTGAGAGTGCAAAGAAAACAGGTGCAATTGTAACAATTGAAAACCATTCCATAATTGGCGGACTTGGTAGTGCAGTTTGCGAAGCAATATGTGAAGAGTACCCTATTCTTGTTAAGAGAATCGGTACAAGAGATCAGTTTGGCCAGAGTGGAAAAGATTCTGAATTAATGGCAGAATATGGTTTAACAGCAGATAAATTTATTCATGAGATAATAGGCTTAATAGAGAAAAAAAGTAGTATATTATAATGATTAGACTGGTAAATGCAACTAAATTATACGGAAATCAATGTGCTATAGACAATATAAACCTGCATATTAAAGTTGGTGAATTTGTATTTTTAGTAGGCTCAAGTGGTGCAGGTAAATCTACCATAATGAGACTTGTATATCGCGAGGAATTGCCGACTAGAGGTGCTGTTTATATTGGCGGTGTTGATGTATCAAAAATTAAATA
>DNSU01000019.1:6012-8599 GCA_003499585.1 Cyanobacteria bacterium UBA9579
TCAAAAATTAAATACTCCCATGCTCCTCACCTAAGAAGAAGAATGGGAATAGTCTTTCAGGATTTTAAGCTTTTACCTAATCAAAGTGCATATGATAATGTTTCATATGTTATCAGGGCACTGGGAATGAGCTCAAAAGAAATAGATATGAGAGTAAAAGGAGCGTTGAAGGTTGTAGGCTTGCTGCATAAAATTGATGCAAAGCCGCATGAACTTTCAGGCGGTGAACAGCAGAGGATAGGCATTGCCAGAGCAATAGTTAATGGCCCGCCATTATTAATTGCAGATGAGCCTACAGGAAATCTTGATCCTCAAACTTCTCTTGAAATTGTTCAAATACTTGAACATATAAATCAACGAGGAACTACAGTACTAATTTCAACCCATGATCAGGTTATAGTTAACTATTTCAAAAAGAGAGTAGTCACTCTTGAAGACGGACGAGTTATAAGAGACGTATATTCCGGAACATACAGATAACTTTATGTAGTATCTGGCAATTTTCCAAAAATCAGGGAGCAGCTCAAATAATGATTTTCATTTTATTACTTAGTATAGCTACAGAATTAAGAATAATACTTAGAATAATAGTTGAAACATTCAAGGGTATAAGTAGAACCGGCTTAATGAATCTTGTTATAGTAGGTACTATGGCAGCTATTTTAAGTATTTTTGGCTGTATGTTTAAAACAAGCCTTGGTATAGCAAGCTTTGTTGATGTACTTGGATCAGCACTAGAAGTTTCTGTGTACTTAAAGCCTAATACTGATCCACAGGCTGTTTCTCAGGAAATATTCAAAATTGGTAATGTTAAAAATATCAAAGTTATTACAAAGGATCAGGCCTGGGTAGATTTAAAAGCCCAGATGGATGTCCCTGACATTAAAAACCCTTTACCTGATACATTACATGTTAAAGTTGCCAATCAGAATAAAGTTGATCATGTAGTTAAGCAGATTAAGCAGCTTAGAGGAGTTGATGGAGTACAGTATGCTCAGCAACTAGCAGAAAAACTTCAAAAAGTTAGTGATGTAACTAATATTGCAACATTCCTGGTTTTGGTAATTCTAGGAGGGTTAACACTCTTTATTATCAGCAATACCATTCACCTCGTAATTCAGGCAAGAAAACAGGAAATAGAGATTATGAGGATGATGGGTGTTAGTAACTGGTATATTAGAGCACCTTATATACTGCAAGGATCATTCTATGGATTTTTAGGCGCTAGTATTGCCCTTATCCCATTAAATTTACTCCAGAGCTATTTAGATAAATTCTTTGGTTTCTTTCAGGTTTCTATGTCGAGTGCAGGCTTAAATATTGTGACTTTGTCTGTTTTGCTGATGGGAATCCTTGTTGGTGCAGGCGGAAGTATTATTTCAATTCGTAAGTATTTAAAAGTATAAAAAAAGGTCTTATAAAAGACCTTTTAATGAGAGTTATTGAAGAAGATTAATGAAGCGGCTACATTTTTATTATATCTAAAGTATCTCCTTAATATATCCTTCGTTTAAATTATTTTTATTGCAAAATTTTGTATATTCTGATAATTCAATTTGTGTATGTTAAAAATGTTAAGAGAAATATAAAATTCCCATTTGCACTAATTTTTATGGATAATAGAGCTAATTATTATGAAATGTGTGTAAGAATACTATTAGGAACTCTGTTTTGAATATGGTATATAATAAGAAGTAATAGAGCGGAATGTGGAGTTTATGTCAACTAAAGATATTAAAGAAATATTAGATAAAATGCCTGCTATACCATCAATGCCATTGGTGGTATCAGAAGCTTTGAATATAATTGAAAATCCAAAATCTAATGTAAACCAGTTATCAGAAATTATTTCAAAAGATATATCAATGACAACAGAGATATTGAAACTGGTTAACTCTGCATATTATGGCTTTCCCTCTCAAATTACTACAATAAATAAAGCAATGGCTTTATTGGGTTTAAATAAAATAAAAAGTTTGATTTTGAGTGTAGCAGTAAAGCCGATGATGATGTCATATTGTGGTAAAAGTGTTTGGGAACATTCAATCAGATGCGCTGTAGGCTGCCAGATTATTGCAAAAAGTCTGGGTAATGATCAGTCAGATGAAGCTTTTACTATGGGTTTATTGCATGATATCGGTAAAACAGTGCTTGAAATGTACAATAAAGATGGTGTCAAGGAAGTCAACAGGTTAGTCGGGCTTGGGGCAGACAGACTTACAGCTGAAAAAATGATGTTTGGTTTTACACATACTGAGATCGGACAGGAATTAGTAACAAGATGGAAATTGCCTGTAATAATCGGAAGCAGTGTAATGTATCACCATAAACCACATGAATCAGAAACCCCGGCACTGGCTGGCATGGTGTACGTTGCAGACAGGGTTACTCAGGAACAGTTATCATATCCTGTATTAGATCCTGATATTGTAGAGTTAATGGATTTTGATATCCCTGATCCTTTAACCTTAAGAGAGCAAATAATTACCACAAGTCAATCTATTATTGCGGCACTATCTAAATAATCCACTAGTAGATTGTCCCAATAGTTCAGGAGGGTTAAATTTTCTCCGTCGCTGGTGAAACG
>DNSU01000210.1 GCA_003499585.1 Cyanobacteria bacterium UBA9579
ATAAATGCAGATAAAAGACTGCCAGCATACATATAACGATTTAATGGGTCCGGGAAGTTTTATTGGGGCAACCTTAACAGCTACCGGTATTAAAAATGCGCTTGTTATATTTCACGGAATCGCAGGCTGTAACATTGAAGCTATACATTTTAGATCTGATCAGATCCCTGGTGGTAGCTATGTTCCAATTATTCCAACCGGATTGAATGAATCTGACTGCATTCAAGGGGGCATGGACAAGCTTTTTAAAACTTTAAGAGATATAATCGGGCAGTCACTAACAAAAAACAGGCCTCCTGATGTTGTATTTATATTCACCAGCGATGCAACTTCTATTGTAGGAGATGATATTCAAACAGCAGCGAGAGTCGTTTCACAAGAAACAGGTGTTAAGATAATAGCTCTTGATACACCGGGGTTTGCCGGGGGACTGGTTCACGGGACCGATGCAGCTTTAACATCTTTAATCAAGGATCAAGCCTCATCTGATTCACAATCAGGGATAAACATAATAGCCCCTTATTTATTGGGATCAAAAAACTGGACCAACGATACGGATGAAATCGTTAGACTAATGAAAGAAGCGCAAATTCCTGTAAATATGAATCTTGCAAGAAATTTAAAATACAGTGATATGGAAAAATTTGCTGAATCTCAAATAAACTATATCTTATCAAGTGAAAAACTGGAAAACTTTGAAAAATACAGCAATAATCTAAATATACAAACGCTGAATGTGAATCTTCCATTGCCTATAGGTATTGCAAATACAGAAGAATGGCTATTGAAGCTTGCAGAACAATTTGGAAATACAGAAAAAGCAAAAGAATTACTGGAACAAGAACAAAAATTGGTCAATAAACAGCTAAAATATAACTATAATTTTAGCTGGATGTCCACGTTAATGCACGGTAAGTACGTATCAATTCTAGCTCATGCCAAATTCGGAGCTTCTCTTGCCCGTTGTTTATACTGGGATTTTGGAATAATCCCAAAGGTAATAGGCCTTATAGCTGAAACTGACAAAGCTATGGAAGAAGCGCTAGAATTATTAGAGCCACTTAAAGGGAATGTTGAATTTACTGTACTAAAAAATCCAAGCTATTTTGATTATGGAAACTCTATTAAAGAAGCGCAGGTTGATTTTGCTATAGGGTCTATACACGATAAACCACTATGCATCGGTCACAAAATCCCACACCTATCACTGGCCGGATTTTACTTCTTTAACCAGTACAATTTCATTCCCTGGCCTAATATGGGTATCAGAGGAGTATTAGGACTCTTAACTGAATTATCAGGAGTTATGGAAGATGCTTTTTATCTAAAAGATATGATTTCAACTTATAATTACAATCCAACAGTTACATAGATTTCTAAAAATCTACTCGTAGGGTGCGGTGGCATAACCACTATTATAAGTCATCAATATTGGTATTATTTCCCTGATTATTGATTAAGTAGCGCACCAGCTTTTAGACTATGCGCAATGCGCACCCTACACTTTAAAAAATTGACTAGTAAAGGTAATACCAATGAAAGCAGCAATATTTAAAGAAGCTAACAAACCTCTAATAATAGAAGAAATTCCAACACCGACAATCAATGAAAATGAAGTTCTGGTTAAAGTGGTCGCCTGCGGAGTATGTCATACTGATCTTCATTATTTGGATCATGGTGTGCCGACTTTTAAAAAACCACCTATGATTTTAGGGCATGAAGCAAGCGGAATTATTGATAAATCCAATAGCTCCAGCTTTAAAAAAGGTGATAGGGTTTTGCTTCCGGCAGTACTTACATGTGGAACCTGTGAACCATGCCAAAGTGGCAGAGAGAATATATGCAAAAAAATGCTGATGCTTGGCAATAGTATAGATGGCGCTTATGCTCAATATATAAAAGTCCCGGCTAAAGATGTAATTCCAATGCCTGATGAAATCCCATTAGAAGAAGGCTGTATCATAGCTGATGCTATTTCAACGCCATATCATGCCGTAGTAAATAGAGCTAAAGTAAAATCTACAGACAGAGTACTAGTTATTGGCTGTGGAGGAGTCGGTATAAATGTAGTCCAGATTGCAGCTATGATTGAAGCAGAAGTTATAGCCTGTGATATAGATAGTAATAAGCTTAAAATAGCAAAAGAACTAGGTGCTAAACACACTGTCAATCCAAATGAAATACAGCTTAAAGACTTTTTAAAACAAAATGGCGGGCCTGTTGATATAGCTTTTGAAGTAATAGGCAAGTCTGAAACTATAGAAAATGCCTATAAATCGTTAGGGTTAGCAGGCAGACTTTGTGTAATAGGGTATACCAACCAAAATATCACTATTAATCCTGCAAAAATTATGTTTTTTGAACAGGAAATTATTGGTTCAATTGGTTGTGCGCCAAGTGATTATCCTAAAATAATAAGTCTGGTTAAAGATGGGAAAATTAAGCTCGATCAACTAATTGCCAAGAAATATGAACTTGCAGACATAAACACTGCTCTTGATGAACTAAGGGAATCAAAGGTTTTAAGAAATATAATTTTACCTAACGGCAAAGGACAAGATCCTTTATACAAATAATTAATTTAAATACCAAATGTAAATTAGCCTATACATCTGTATAGGCTAATTATCTGCTGACAGAATTTATGCAGAAAAAGCAATTTATATACACATGGAGTAACTCCAATAATACGGATTAACCTTAATCATAAAGGGAATTTTAAAAAGCAAAAGCTGAAATATAATTATAAATAATAAGTCCGTAGGGTAATAGAAGTTAGAGAGTAATGAAAAGCACAGAAGCTATAAAAAATAGTGATTTTTCAAAATCACAAAATTCCATGCCTGCTATTCCAACCAGATTAAATCCATTCTGGCTGGCAATGTTTGATTACGGCTTTTCATCAATGCTCAAAAAAGCATTTTATTCAATACAAGTCAAAAATGCAGAAAATTATAACTTGAGAAATCCTAACTATGGAAATATATTATTTGCTAGCCATTGTTGCTGGTGGGATGGGCAGATTGGATATTTATTATGCAGAAAAATGTTTAAAACTAAAATGCATATGATGATAGAACAATTGTATCGTTTTCCACTTTTATCAAGAGTAGGTGCTTTTTCAATAGAAAAAGACTCTCCTCAATCAGCCATCAAAGCGCTTAACTACTCTGCAGAAGTATTAAAAAATCCTGATAATGGAATCTGGATATTTCCACAGGGTAAAGTAATGCCCCCAGACTACAGACCTATTGAGCTGGCAAATGGAATAGCCTATATATGTAAAAAGCTTGATGGAGTAAATTTAATTCCTATAGCACATAGATATAATTTTATAAGGGAAGACAGGCCCGAAGCATTTATAGAAGTTGGTAAACCAATAATTTTAGAAAATAAGAATTTTGACAGAAAAGATTTAACACATTTTCTGGAAAAAGAACTTACTGATTTATTGGATAAACAAAGAGAAGATATCTGTCATGGAATATATGATGGCTATGAAGTCTTTCTAAAATCAGAATTATGCATGGTAAAAAGAATAGAACAGCACCTAAGAAAAATGTTGCAGATATTTATGGTCTAATTGGAATCCTGACAGTTCTGGCATAAACCAAATATTTTAAGCTGGTAATCTAAGACTATAAAATTATTCTGCGCTTCAGCAACGTTCTTTGCCAGATTAATCACTTTTTCATTATTAAATTCAATGGTAATACCGCACTTATTACAAATTAGGTGATGATGATATTGGTTAGTTGTAAGCTCATAATGCTTATGGTCTTCTCCAAAGTCTAATTCTCTAAGAAAACCATTTCCGGCAAGAAAATTTAACGTCCTGTACAGAGTAGCAAGACTGACTCTTATATCATTATCCTGCATTAATGTTTGCAATTCCTCGGCGCTTAAATGATCACCTTCTGGCAATTCGAGAAATAGCTCGAGTATTTGCTCTCTTTGAGGTGTTATTCTATATCCTTTTTTTCTAAACTCTTCAATTATTTCTTTTTTCTTTGTAATCATGCTATTTCGAACTTAAAACTTCATTATTAGTAATATTTATAACTTTATTGTATTTATCATAAAGATATGGAGGCATTTTTCTTAATAACTTACCGTTTTTATCAGTAGTTACTATAGTAGATACAGCACTCAATATGTGGCTTTCTGTCAAAATATTGGTAATATTATGACTAAAAGCTACACTGGCAGGTCTTAACTCTTTTATTTCAGTTGTAATAAGAATCTCATCCAACAATCTTGCAGGAGATTTATATCGGCAGTTTAACTCAACAACAGGTAGTAAAATCTCCATTTCATCAAGGGTTCTAAAATCAATGCCAATTAGCTGAGATAACTCAATTCTACCTATTTCAAACCATTTGAGATAAGCACCATGCCATACAACATTATAGCAATCGGTATCATGGTGATAAATTTTAACGAGATTTTCGTGTTTCATACCCACAAGCTACTCATAATTTTAGATTCTAATGCCGAAATTATAATAAATGACCGTGCCCCACCATCGACAGAACCAGTTACGTGGTACGATTTGTATGATCTCCAACCGAGCACTCTGACAACACCCGAAAGTTATGGCTTATTGCTGCTGCGTTCCCGCCCTGACAAGATTCACCAGCTTTCGCCGCGTCAGACCCAGT
>DNSU01000136.1:0-2497 GCA_003499585.1 Cyanobacteria bacterium UBA9579
ACCTATCTAGCAATTCGAGTTAACTATATAAATCTTCTACGATAAAAGAATTTTCAATATTTAAACCCAATAATATGAAATTATAGCCCATTTTAACTTGTAAAATAAGGGCTATAAAATATATTTATATATGATATTTAGTTATACAAACTGATGTTCTTCAGAATTCTCTTTTTTAAAAACGCTTACATTTTTATTATAGTGATGAGAGTTTTTATACCAGTGATATACAGCTCTTGCCAGTCTTCTAGGGCTGTGTCTTACAAGGCCGTCTTTATTTTTCTCAATTAATCTCTTAATAACAACTTTAACACCAAGTTTCTTAAGGTTTTCTATATCAAGTTTAACCGGAATAGAGTTAGCTGCTTTGTATTTAAGAGCAAGGTTTTTAGGAAGGCTATCGTTGACAAAGACTGCATCAATGATATTTTTATAATTTGCATGCTCAAGGATTGCCTGAACATGATCGGCAGCAGAAAAATCATCTGTTTCACCAGGTTGAGTCATAATATTGCAGATACAAATTTTCTTAGCTTTAGAATTCGAGATAGCTTCAGTTATGTCTTCTATTAATAAGTTAGGAATAATACTTGTATATAAACTACCGGGGCCAAGAATTATTATATCAGCAGCCTCAATAGCAAGAACTGCATCTTCAAGAGGGTGTAAATTAGCAGGTTCCGTTCTTAATTTTTTGATTTTACCGCCGGCTTCAGGAATATGGGATTCTCCCATAATAACTCTTCCATCTTCCATCTCTGCAACCAGTCTCATATCATCAAGAGTAGCCGGCAAAACCTGTCCTCTTATAGCAAGAACTTTTGAGGACTCCTTAACTGCAGTCACCATATCTCCGGTAATTGCGCATAAAGCTGATAAAAATAAATTACCAAAACTATGTCCTTCAAGGCCGTTTCCTGCCTTAAATCTATATTGGAATAGCTCTGTTACGAGATCTTCTTCATCAGCAAGGGCTGCAATACAGTTTCTGATATCGCCCGGTGGAAGAACCCCCATCTCTTCTCTTAATCTGCCTGAGCTTCCGCCATCATCACCTACTGTTACTACGGCTGTTATATTATTTGTAATATGTTTTAATCCTTTTAAAATTGTGGACAGGCCAGTTCCACCACCGATAGCTACAATTTTAGGTCCTCTGTTCAGCTTTCTTCTTCTGTACAGAGTTTCAAGAAGATGAGCTCTATCACCAGGGTCAATTGCATCCATAATTGAAGAATTGGCTTTTTTCCATCCGAGGAAGAAAAAGATAACCCCTAAACCCACAACCATACTGCCTGTGATTGAAGAAGGTGATTTTTGAGCAAGTGTTCTTACTAGTTCTATAGACTGGTTGACGGGATGAAGCTCTAATACTATTGCTCCCCCAAGAGCAATACAGAAAGTACCTAAAAATGTCAGCAGAAACCATCTTTTTATCTGCAATCCAGGCAACAACCAGGTTGCCATTCTTGATACTTTTCTATATTTAGGGACTTTCACTTATCTACCTCTTAATAGTTCTAAATGTGATATAACTCAATCTTGAAAATTCAATTTCCTTAGGCTCATTGGCTTGTCCAGTGTATATGCGTTTTATTTTATAGTGTATTCTGTATGAAATATTCTGTCAAATAGGCAAAAATAAAGAAAAAATACGATTAATACAATATCAATAAATAAATTAGAATTATAAATAGAAAATTCTAAGCCTAATTTTACATATAAATATACCTGAAATGTTTAATAAATAGAAGATACAGTTCGACATTTTTCTCAAATATTATTCCAATTATTCTAAATATAGTCACAACACCTAGTCTTTAAAACAAAAGAAAAATGCTAATCCTTTTATGGTTAGCATGTAAGTAATATGTTGAGCAAAAATTTACTATTGAATATCCAGCACTTTCAAACCATTTACTGAAGCTATTTTTACCAGTTCATCAATATTATAGAAGCGGCAGCTTTCTAGCAAGAAGCGTAGTTCTGTCCACATGTCTCCATCAGTAAAGGGCTTTAGTATATCAGCTATGTTATCTGTACCTATTCCAACAGTAACCCCGTGTGGGATCAACTCTTCAACAGGAGCTATAGAGTTGTGAATAGGCGCTAATTCTTCTGTTCTTCTAGAATCAATCCATGCCGTAGGGCAGGTAATTAGCATCACACCGGCATCAGCCATCTTTTTGTATACTTCTTCTCGATAAGCAGCTTGATGTGCGCTTAATGAGATTGAATGAATAGCTGTTACCCTTCCTTGCATGCCGTGTTCAACGGTTTTATCGATAAGCTGCTCAGTCTCTTTTTCTCTGGCTGTATTTAGCTGATCAACGTGAACATGAACAGGCTTCCCTAATCTTTTTGCTGTTTGCATTAATATATCCAGGTGCTCATCTTCGTGGCCTTTGTCTCTTGCAGGCAATCCTCCTATAATATCAGCAAATTCAGCACCAATTTCAAACCATCTTCGAGCTTCAGGATCGATAACACCTTTAAG
>DNSU01000136.1:2564-6068 GCA_003499585.1 Cyanobacteria bacterium UBA9579
ACACCTTTAAGTGTCTGATTGATGAATTTTAATTTAATGTCAGAGGCGTATTTATCTTTAATAATTTGAGCAGCTCTTATTGATTTATCGCCTATAACTTCGTCTACATCTATAAATGAACCTACCGCCTGAACTCCCTGTTCGAGCATCTGATCCAGAGCAAACGCCATTCTGTCATAAATCTGATAAACTGTGGATTCTCTTTTAACAGAATCTACCAGATACCATTTTTCCTGTAATGTCGCATTTGCAAGATGAAATGTTTCAGGAGTTACTGTGTATGCTCTGTCAAGGTGGGCATGTGTGTTAACGAAGCCGCCATTTTTCTTAATTTTGGCAATAATCTCTTCTCTTAAAAAATCCACGTACTTCTTGGGTTTTAAATAAGACACATTATTAAGCCTTTCCTGTATAACCATCTGAAACCCCTTTCTATTTATTGCTTGTAATTAAATTGTTTGTCATAAGAATGAGTTTTGCTAAAGCCTCCAAAGGAAGCAAAGCTACCTTTTCAGGTGCCAAAGGCACAAATTTAGGTCTTCGTTGGAATGATTGAAGAGCAAGATCTGTGACTGCGTCATCAACTCCCGCTTCGCATATAAAAAAATTCCGGACATTAAATCCGGAATTAAAAGAAAAATATAAATAATTGAAATGTCTTCTTATAAAAAAAGAGAGGAATTGAATATCCTCTCTAAATTCTTTTATATCAATAATTGAAATATTTGATAAAGCTAAAAATCGCTCAACCTTGTTAAATCTTCGATTATCTTTTTTAAGGATCAAAATCATCCTGAGATTCAGCCTCTCAAACTCTAATTAATATTGCTAAATTGATAATAGATTACTTTATTTTTTTAAGCAAGTCAAGTATAAAAATTATTAATTTAATTTGCAATTATTTTTTCAAACTAACATAGCATGCCAGGATTTCGCCATAATAAAGTACATGATAGTCTCTTTCAGTTCCATATACTTCATTAACCTTGTCAGACATAATAAATTGAGGTTCCATGGCCTGTTTGTAAGCAATTTTGCACTCCAAATGTAAATCACATTCGCCAATTACAGGAGTGGAAATCTTTTGGGCTTTTTGAGGAGTTAAATTGCATTCCTTGAATTTATCCATATCTCTGCCGGATTTTGTTCCGCATATTCCCAATTCTTTTTTGAGTTGCTCGTTTAAAGGAAAGCTGACGCTGAATTCATCTGTATTCTCAATTAATTTATAGGTATGTCTTGAGTATCTGACCATAACCATAAATACAGGTATTCTCCACATATAACCAAGAGAACCCCAGGCAATAGTCATTGTATTTAAATTACCATCTTTATCTTTAACAGTTAAGAACGCTCCTTTTGTGAGTTGCTCTAGCATTTCTTTTGATAATTCATTAAACTTTATCTCTCTCATCGCCGTATCTCCAATATAATTAGCTAGTATACTTTTTCGCACTGTCATCCTGAGCGAAGCGAAGGATCTCAAATCATATAAGAATTAAAATCACTTTTTTTATTTGTAAAATCCTATTTTTAAAAGATCCTCAAGTTTTCCTGATTCAATAACTTCAGAAATATTCTTATATAATGTATCAAGTTTTTTCTGACTTAATTTATCAAAATGTTTTACTGATTCAGGCAGTTTTACATCGCTTGTCAGTTTAATATTGGCAAAATTATTATTCAAACTAACAAACTCGCTATAAGCATTAAAAATGTCTAGAATCTGCTGATCAACTTTAAAAGGCTTTTTGCAAAAATATTTGTAATCTCTGTCTAAATGCTTGAAATATTCCAGCATGAAATTGATTTCTTCATTATAATCTCTGGATTTTAACTCTTCTTCAGTTAGATCATCACCGGGATTATTAATAATTTCTTTTGGATCATCTTTAAATTTGTGATGAATAAACCCACCCCATAAAATACAGCCCAGATAAAACCCTGCACAGTTATTAACAAGATCATGAATTGCAGGCTCAACCATACTTAACTTAAACTTCTTTTGGTGTGGAGCTTTTATCCGCGCCAGTTCTTCAACTAAAGGCAAAATAGCTTCAGGAAAGTATAATGTATATTGGGAATATCCCGGATCAAACGGCACACCATTCTCAAATTGACTCATTATTTACCTCTGTAATTCAATATCATTCATTCTAACTTTTGCTATACCTATATTACCACTAAATTTTCTCACTTTATTTCTTAGAGAAATAGTTAACTTAAATATTTGACCTAAGTTATTTTACTTTGTTAGAATTGCACAATGGAGAAACATAAATGAGTAAAGAACAAACCTATAAACCAGATAAAAACAAGGAATTTATATTATTTATTCTTCATAGAACTTTTATCGAAAACAGAAATATAAATTTATTCTTATCTTTTCTAGTAATTATAAGCATTATAGCTGCTTATAATTTTAAGAAAACAAATCACCCTTTTCTGACTGATGTAGCATTTGCCTTAACTAGTGCTTTATTTGGTGGACTAATGTCATCCTGAACTGACTTCATTCGTTAATGAGTTTGCGAATTTTACGGATGTGTCCCTACTTGGTGTTTCAGGATCTATCTAACATACTCCATTGGCAAGATGCTGAACACACTAGATTATAATTTTAAGCCAATAATTTATGCTTCAGCGTGACAAAGAAAAAGTCTGATAAAACGGAACTAATTCAATTTATAGCCATTAAAAGTATTATTACAATTGATTTTCACTAATAACTGTCAAACAGCCACTCATCTTAAACCGTCATCAATACTGCATCTCCAGAAATCAAAAAGGTGCAAAACAGGTGCAAAAAGGTTGCAAAAATCAGGAAAAATTAACCCAAAAACTATACTAAAATATTATTCTATTTTATTGACAAATTCATTATAATACTAAACACTCACCAAAAAATGACTATTAACTACTAAACATCTGCGTTAACAAGAATGGCGTAGAAGTATTCTCATCAAGAAGGAACGGATTAACTAAAATGAGTGCACAACTGCATGGACAAAGCATAACAAGCTTTTTAAAAAGAAATTTCAAGCATTTTAATGCTGCATCACTTGTTGATGCTGCTGAAGCATATAAAAAACACGTTGATAATGATGGAAAAATGCTGGTAGCTTTGGCTGGTGCTATGAGTACAGCAGAACTAGGTATTTCTCTGGCTGAAATGATAAGGCAGGATAAAGTTTCTGCTATCAGCTGTACAGGAGCTAATTTAGAGGAAGATTTATTCAATCTCGTAGCGCATGATTATTATAAAAGAATCCCAAATTACAGAGACTTGTCTCCTCTGGAAGAAGAAGGGCTCTTAAAAAATCATTATAATCGTGTTACAGATACCTGTATCCCGGAATCTGAAGCCATGAGACGCTTAGAAAAATTCCTGGTGGAAAAATGGTTTGACGCTGATAAAAAAGGGGCAAGATATTTCCCCCATGAATTCTTATACAGCATTTTAAGAGACGGCTCTCTTGAAAAATATTATCAGATTGACCCTAA
>DNSU01000102.1:0-7118 GCA_003499585.1 Cyanobacteria bacterium UBA9579
GCCATAATAATTATTCGGTGGATAAGGGTATGAATTAGGATAATTATAGCCTGTATAAGGATAGCCATAATTGTTGGGATATTGAGGCGGATAATAGTTAGGATCAACTGTATTCTGATTGCCTTTATTCAAGAAACCGGAAATAATTGGCAATGCTAATACCTGCAAAAGAGATAACAACCCCCCTGTTCTGGAAGATGACATTGATGATTGCCTGGATTGATCATTAAAAAACTCATCATCACTAAAATTACTTGAAAACATACTATTACCTTGCATTCCACTGTTTCCCTGAAAGTTTTGATTTTGATTCAACTGACCTGCAGGTTGCATAAATGTATTTCCAACTGCACTGTTCAATCGACTAATGCGATTGTCTGGCATGCCAGATTGTGTAGCACCAAAAACTTTGCGTTCAAGTCGATCAATACGCTGACTTAAAAGATCTTGATCAAATGATTGTCCTAATACTTTCATCTCTAGTGCTGACAGATTCCCATTTATCGGGGAATTTGAAGGAACGTTAGAGTTATTACCAGTAGAGTAGATCGTGTTTGTTTTCTCATCAAATGCTAAATCATTTGACTCGGATTCTACAGTACCTTTTAATCTATCAAGCCTGTCAGCCAGATTCTCAGTTGCGAATATTGTGCCAAATACTTTGCCTTCAAGTCTGTTTAGCCTTGCATAAATATTCTCCCTGATAAAAGCTTGATGAAAAACTTTTATCTCTAACTGTGTAACAGCAGGATAATCTGTAGCTGATTTTTCGGATGCCTGATTTAAGTTATTATCAGGACTGGTAACAGTACGGCTTATATTAGAATTATTGACTATCTGATAAATTCTGTTAATTCTCTGATCTGTATTATCGCTGTAAACTCTGCCGAAAGCGGACTTTTCAATCCTCTCTAATCTTGTATTAATGGGTTCGTTAATATAATTTTGATTAAACAATTGCAGTTCAATACTATTGACAGGATTAAGATCCAACTGTGACGAAAATACCTGATTATGCGTTAGAAGTAATAACACTAAAGCGTATAAAATCTTATTTGGAATCTTAAAGCCCATAAAAATCACTCTTCTCTTTATTCTACCTAGTCTACAACTATATAGTCAGAATAAAAATGAATAAATTCCTCTATTGATGATTTTTCTTTACCATCTTATATCCAGAATAATACACAATCAGGTTAAATAATCTTGCTATAAAGTATAAATATCTGATAAACTAAATTTCAAAATGCAGCTATATTGTTCTCTATTTTTCTAGAGTTTAGGATTTTCAAAATATGTACGAAATTTTCCTGACTAATACGGCCAATAAGTCACAAAAAAAACTGGATAAACCATTAAGAATCAAAATAAAGGACTCTTTAATGGAAATATCCAGAGATCCTGAAAATACAGGCGAAAAACTTACTTCACCATTATCAAATATTTATTCACATCATATTAAATACACCGGCAAAGAATTTCGAATAGCCTACACTATTGATAGTGCAAATATTACAGTTATTGTGCACCTGATCGCTGCACATGAAAATTTCTATAGAAGATTGAAAACCCTTATGGATAATCGCTAGTCAGTAGAGTTTTCCTTTAAAATTTCTAAAGTTACATTTAATGCATCCAATGCTGAGCTTAATTTTTGGCTCATTATTTCCTGATCTTTTCTTTTATCTTCTAATGAACCTCTCAAAAATTTATTATACTTATTTGTATAGCGCCAGTATTCAGCAGTTTCATTTAACTTTCTACTTAAAACTACTATCTGCTTAAAAGATTCATAATGACTTTCGGTCTTATGACCATATTTAACTTTTAAATTATTGATATATAAGGTTATAGTACTTGCTTTAGCACAAAACATTTGAATATTACTATCACGATTATCAATATATTGCTTCATGCTTTCCAGAATGGGAATTAGCTCATCCAAATCTTTTAAATATTGAGAATACTTTCCCTGATTAATAACAGTACCGGTATAAATTGCGGGAAACTTTCTCGGAGTCAGGTCTAATACAGGTTCACTATTTATCTGAGCAGCACCGGAATATCCCCCTAATTGAGGAAGTTGACCAACATAGCCAGCACCTGAAGAAACCAGTGCTATTATAAGCACTGATCCAAGTTTTATTATTAACTTTGACTGATATGTACTTTGAATCATATTTATTACTTTATTCTTATAACCTTGATATTAGATATATTAATAATAAAATACTGTATTTCTAAAATAACCTGATTCCTCTTGTTGTATGATTTTTCAATAATTCGGAAAATTGACTACTATTACATTTTTGTGCTAAGAAATTATATATAATTTAATTTCTGGGAGTTCTATATGCTAAATATACTTCTATTTTTAATTTCTTTTTTCCTGGTTAGTTTGTCCTCTCTATTTTTTACTTTTTCATTAAAGGAAAAAAGAACATCTAATCTTTTAATTTATTTTACGTTAATTTTTATTTCTCAACTGATAATTAGTTTTGAAGTACTTTCTTTATTAAAAAGCATAAATATATCAGGTGTTTTAATCTGCAATACAGTATTTTTTATGGGGGCAGCGGTACTATGGATCTTAAGAGGTAAACCAGTACCAAAAATAGAAAAGCTAAAAGATTTGAGCAACAGAATAATTAATGCATTAGCAACAGATAGAATCCTGATGATTTTATCCGTTTTTTTTGTTTTTTGCTGCCTGATATCACTGTTTTATGTTATTTTCGTACCTACTGGTAATATGGATAGCCTTGCATACAGGATTGCCCGCACAGCATTCTGGGTACAAAATAACACTCTTGCGCATTTTGAAACAACAATTTTAAGCCAAACTGCTTATCCTATAAATTTTGAATTAATGATTCTCTGGCCACAAGTATTTTTTAAAAGAGATTATTTTAGCATTTTTCCAGCTTTTTTCTCTTTACTTGCCTCTTTGAGCGTAATTTTTATATACCTAAGAAATTTAAAAATATCATTAAAAAGGATATTATGGGTAATATTCATTGTTGGTTCTTTGCCTATAGTTGTCCTGGAGTCAACAAGCGCTCAAAGTGATTTGTTTATGGGATTCTTAATGTTTTCATCCTTTTATTTATTTTACCTTTCTGTTAAAAATAATGAAAAATTGCCCATGATTTTTTCAGCTGTTGCCTATGCAATTGCTTTAGGCACCAAGAGTACTGCAGTAATATTAACTCCTGGCCTTATTGCAGTATTTACACTGATAGCAATAAAAGAAAGAAAAAAAGATTTTTATAAACCATTTATTAATTTTATTTTTTACTTTATGCCGGCATTTTTATTGTTGTCAGCATACAATTTTATTCTTAATTACCTGTCCTATAATAATATTTTCGGCCCGACCAGTTTTATTAATGACAATGCACTGCCGGGATTAAAAGCTCTAATACCCTCAGTAATATTGTATATAACTAATTTTGCTGATTTTTCAGGCATTACTGCAATAACAACCTTAAATCCTCAAATACACAGCTCGATGCTTGCTTTTTGGAATAGCCTGGGTGTTAATCTCCAATCAGGAATATTTTTAGGTGAATATAACGGTTTAAATACCCGAATATATGAAGATTATTCTTCATACGGCCTTTTGGGATGTTTGCTTATTTTACCCGTTACAATTCTTGCTCTAAGCAAAGTAAACAGAAAAGTTAAGGACAGGACATTTTATTTAAGCATATGCGGGATTTTTATTATAGTTTCTATTTTTATTCTTTCTTTAGCTAGGGGGTTTTCAGTGTGGAATTACAGGTATTTTGCCTCAATAATAGTATTAGTTGCCCCGATTCTTGCCTTTAGTTACTCTAAAAAAGATAACTTTTACAAAATATTAATTGCTTTAATTGTAGTCTTTCACTGCATAGTTATATCACTATTTAAGGATCACAAACATTTTTCAGATGTAATAAGCTTTATTCCAAAAGCCGGAAACTTCAATGAATTTAGAAGGGAGTTCAGGTTAAGAGATAATTATGGTTATTATACCTTCTTTAATTTAAATTTTATGAAACAGCTTATTCCTGATAATTCCAGAGTGGGATTAGTTTTCAGTACAGATAGCATGTATCCGTTTTTTGAAGAAAATACAACCTGGAAGATCTATCCCGTTCTTTATAACAGGCTTTTTGAAAGAAAAAACTTTGATGATTATGATTTTTTAATAGTTAAAGATAATATTCAGACCATTAATCCCATGATTCAGGACATAGTTTATAACTATTATCCTGATCACAGCACTAATCAGATAAAATTTACAAATGAAGTAGAAAGCATTTATTTATCCACAGATTTTAAAATTCTTTTTAAGGACAATGAAGGAAGCCCTACACGAATGTTAATTATGCTTGAAGATGAAAATCTTTTAAAGCACTATGACAAACTTATTGAACTGCCTATTGCAAGAGACCCTTCTGCACCGGTAAGCACGGTTTTTCGGATTTATTCAAAAAAACATTGATAGTACATATTAATTTGAACGAAAAAACATTTTCCGCCAGACATATTTTAATATTTTTTCAGGTTTTCAAGAATATTAAACATTGGATCATCTTGAGGAATAACTTGATTATCAGATAATAATCTGGCATATAGTGCATAATATTCGGCAAAATATTCCTGAACATTTTCACTTGAATAATTTGAGATAAAGAATTGATTTTCCTTTGCATTATTATATAATTCTTCAATTCTGTTTATTATACTGTTATCAAGCGAACACCAGATAAGATGACCGTATTCATGCGCTACGCATGCCGGTATAAATTTTAAGGATTGAGGAACATCCCACAAGAAGTCTCTTAATCTTTCGATACCAACAAAAGCATTATCACCGCCAATACCTCTTAATGAGCAGTAAGAGATATTTTCAAGATAGTTTTGATTCTTCAAATACTGATTTACAGGATAATCTGTTAACTTAGTATCAATTGGAACTATTATAAAATGGGCATTTCGCTTATTTATTCTGTTTACAAAATTACCAAGAGGCAAGACAGAAGCATGGATAATGTTTTTTTCAGTCTGATTTAACTGATCATAGTTTGTGAATAACCCAGAAATCCCTTTTGGTGTTTTATAATTGCCAATTTTTCTCAGTCCAAATTTTCTTTCATATAGAGCCTGTGTTAATCCTAAATATGCCGGATAACAAAACTTGTATTCTTGAATAATTTTTTTATAAGACACAATAGCATTTTCCAGATCACCTGATCTAAATAACTGAGTAGCTTTATTGTAATCAGGAGATGCTGTATTAAGATTGGTAAAATTTTGCGAAAAGTCAAATTTATCGATAATTAAACTGGAAAATCTATCATATGATGCCGCATCATCTTCTAACTGCTCAAATATAGTAAAATAAACTTGAATTGCTTTATTTGGATCAATATTCTCATAAATCATAGCTTTTAAACCAAGTAAATTATTAATGTATCTGACATCACCGGATGCATTAGAATATTCAATGGCCTTATCAGCAAATTTTAATGATTTAGTATAATCTTTATTCTGAAAATAAAGAAAAGCTATCTGATAATTCATCATAATATCATATGGCTTAAACTTAACGGCTTTTCTAAAAGCACTAATAGCATTAGTCAGTTTGCCTAATTGGAATAATACATATCCATATTGCTGCCATAACCAGGCGTCATCAGGATTATATTGAGATGCCAGTTGCAATTTATCCTGTGCTTGTGTCAAATCACCCATTTGAAGATGGCAAAAACCTGCTTCACATAATGCCTGCGCATTATAAGGATCTTTTTTAATTAACTTGTTTAAGATATTTAATGCGTCTAAATATTCTTGTTTTTGAATTAAATCAATAGCTTGCTTCATTTTTAAACCAAAACCTTAATTTTCTTGCTACTGTTAATTAGTAACTAAAAATGTTGCTCTATAGACAGTATTTCATATGTAAATTCTTATTTCCACACTGTGCAATTAAAAGAATTCGAGTGATTTTTTATAAAGACGCTTTAATAGGTAAAGAATAGAAATATATATTAGTCAAAGTATTCTAAATAACAACAATATAGCTATAACAGGATTTACAAAAAATCATATAGCAGCAATTGACAAGTTTATGAGATTTACAAACTAAAAATGGCAAGAAATTAGGGCAATAAAGTAAAATTTATATAAAATCATAATCTTTACATATTTTCATGTTTTTCATATTTTTATATTACATATAGTTTAAAAACTATAATCTACAAAAAAATGGAGAGAATGATGGCAAGAAAATCATTTCTAGGAATAGATGTTGGTTCAGTCACAACAAAATTAGCAGTAATTAATGAAACTGGTGAATATATAGATAGTATTATGCTTAGAACTGCAGGGAAGCCTGTAAATGCAGTGCAAGATGGCATAAATCTTTTACTGGGCCAAGCAAATGAAGAATATGAGATACTTGGAGTAGGAACAACAGGTAGCGGCAGACAGTTAGCAGGTGCATTAGTAGGTGCAGACGTAATTAAAAATGAAATTACCGCTCACGCAGTTGCAGCAAGTATAAATATTCCTGGAACACAAACTATATTAGAAATAGGCGGTCAGGATAGCAAAATCATCATATTAAGAGACGGAATTGTTACTGACTTTGCAATGAATACAGTTTGTGCAGCTGGTACTGGAAGTTTTCTTGATCAGCAAGCCAGTAGACTCAATGTTCCCATTCAAGAATTTGGCTCTACTGCATTAAAATCAACTTCTCCAGCTAGAATTGCAGGAAGATGCGGTGTATTTGCCGAGAGTGATTTAATACACAAGCAACAACTGGGTTATTCAGTTCATGATTTACTCTATGGCTTGTGTCAGGCATTAGTAAGAAATTATTTAAGCAATTTGGCACTTGGTAAAGAAATCTTAGCCCCTGTTGTATTCCAGGGTGGAGTTGCTACAAACATTGGGATGGTAAAAGCTTTTAAAGAAGCTCTAAATATAGAAGTAACAGTTCCTCCAAATCATCAGACTATGGGTGCTATTGGTGCTGGCTTATTAGCAATGGAAAATTATCAATACACAAGAGCTAATACCAAGTTTAAAGGATGGAACGTGAAAGATTTTAGTTTCAATTCTTT
>DNSU01000102.1:7208-17271 GCA_003499585.1 Cyanobacteria bacterium UBA9579
TGACTGTTCAAATAATTGTGAAGTTATTACAATAGTTCAAGGTGAATTGGAAACCCCGGATGCGAAATCCCCTAAAGACGTTCGAGGCAATATAATTGCAAGATGGGGAGGCACATGTGGTAAATGGGATATCGCCGGATAAAAAATTTCACAATTTCTATGTATCTGTTATAATAAAAAAAATTAGTTGGAAAGAGACCTATGATATTCTCACCTTTAAAAATAACACAAAATAAAGTAGCCCAAAAACCCATAATACAGGGTGGAATGGCAATAAGGGTTAGTAGAGCCCCATTAGCAGCAGTAGTTGCTAATTGTGGCGGAATTGGCTTAATAGCAGTTTCTGGTCTACCTGAACCCGAACTGAGAGCTCAAATCAGATTAGCAAGAAGCTTAATCAAAACCCCGGGTGGTTTATTAGGCGTAAATATGATGTTTGCAGCTTCTGAATTTAACAATCTTGTTAGAATCTCAATAGAAGAAAAAGTTGATCTCATTGTATTTGGAGCAGGTTTTTCCAGAGATATATTTTCAATAGGCAAAGCAGCAAATGTTCCTATAGTGCCAATTGTTAGTTCTGCTAAATTAGCAGTGCTGGCTAAAAAACTTGGTGCAACCACAATTATTGTAGAAAGCGGCGAAGCAGGCGGCCATGTTGGAACATGTGAGCCTATAAGAACTCTTATCCCTGAAATACGTAAAGCTCTTGATTCTACGCCAAATCTGCCAGGAATAGATCATATTTCACTTGTCGCAGCCGGCGGAGTAACATCAGGTGCAGATATAATGGAAATGTTATCTCTTGGTGCTAATGGTGTGCAAATGGCAACAAGATTCATACTCAGCAATGAGTGTGATGTACATGATAACTTTAAAAAACTGCTTCTTAATACAGAAAACAATGATATATGCATGATTCAAAGTCCTGTCGGCCTACCGGCAAGAGCAATTTTAACACCACTTACAAAGAAACTTTTAGATGATACGCTTACAAGGCCAAATAAATGTGAGTCTTGCTTAAAGCATTGTTCACGAAGATTTTGCATTATCAAAGCTCTTGAAGCAGCTCGCACTGGTGATTTAGAAAATGGATTATTCTTCACAGGTGCCAATCTTCCAAAATATAGAGATATAATTTCTGTTAAAGAGATTTTTGAAAGACTGGAAAAAGAAGCTGAAGAATACAGCAGAAGCCAAGATCTCATTCAAACTCAATCTTAATAGATAAATTTATCCCATTTCACAACTTATTTTCAAGTGACTGTAGTCATATTTCAGGATGAAGATTTTCAAAGTAATGTGGGCTTGGGATAAATATTAATTTATGGTAATATTTATTAGTTTGTAATTGTAGAAGTAGTTAAGTAGAATGCGTTTAAATAAAGATCATAATCTTCCTGGAACATTAATAGTAGTAGAGGGAATAGATGGTTCAGGTAAAAGCACACAACTGGCGTTATTGAGAGATTGGTTAACATCAGTCATAGGCGATGTCATTTTTACTGAGTGGAACTCATCTAAGCTTATATCCGAAACTATTAAAGAGGCTAAAAAGAAAAACATTCTAAGCCCAAGAACTTTTAGTCTACTTCATGCTATTGATTTTGCAGACAGACTGGAGCAAATAATCGTTCCTCCATTAAAAGCTGGTTTTGTGGTACTTGCAGACAGGTATACATATACGGCTTTTGCCAGAGATGTAGCAAGAGGAGTCAACCCCAATTGGGTGAGAAATATGTATGGTTTTTCTGTAAAACCAGATCTTTCATTATATTTTAGAGTTCCTGTTGAGACTTCTCTCGATAGAATTTGCACTAGCCGAGAACCCAAATTTTATGAGGCTGGAATGGATTTACACTTAAGCACTGATATTTATGAATGCTACAAGTTATTTCAAAGCAAAGTAATAACTGAATACGATAAAATGGTAGATGAATTCGGCCTTATACAAATTGACGCAGAAGATACAATCCACAACCAGCAACTACTTTTTAGAGACATTGTAAGAAAAAAATTGAGCGAAAAAGGTGTAATAGTATCACCTAACTAAAGATAAAAGATAAAGGAATAGAAGTCTAAAACTGTTATGAGTACATTTAATCCTAAAACAAAACACGGATATCCCGGTTTATTAATAGTAATTGAGGGAACTGACGGGTCAGGAAGATCTACTCAGATTAATAAATTACGTGAATGGCTTGCAATTGAAAGCTACGGTGTAATGGTAAGTGGATGGAAAACTTCCAGGCTTATGAGCAAAGTAATTGATAAGGCAAAAGAGCAGAATTTATTGAACGCAAATACATTTAGCCTTATGTATGCTGCTGATTTTGCAGACAGGATTGAACATAATATTATTCCAGCGTTGAAAGCCGGTTTAATCGTACTTACTGACCGATATACATATACAGCTTTTGCTAGAGATGTAGTCAGAGGAGTAAGCCCTGTATGGGTAAGAAAGCTATACGATTTTGCCCCTAAACCTGATCTGGTATTTTATCTGCAAACTCCGGTAGATGTATTATTAAAGAGAATAATCGCCTCAAATAGACTTGATTACTTCGAATCCGGGCGTGACATCGGATTGAGCACAGACTTTTATGAAAGTTTTAAAATGTATCAAAACAGAATTACTGAAGAATACACTAAAATGGTTAGCGAATATGATTTTATTATATTAAATGGCGAAAATGATGTAGAGATAATTCAAACAACAATGCGAGATAATATCAGAACATTACTGGATACAGGAGCAATAAAGTAGCTGGAATTCAGCTACTTTATTGCTTTTATTTGATTTTAATTTTATTTATCTGGCTACTACTGTAGGCACTGATGCTCTAGCTACAGTATACTGTTCTTGAATCTTTGCAATAGTTGGTTCATCAAAACTGAAGACTATACTATCACCACTGTTAATTTGGACATCATATCCGGGCGTTAAAAATTGATATGCTGTTCCAATAGGAGTTTCAAATGCGCCCATTCTAAAAGCGGAAGCGATTCTAGTTCTACCAGGCTCAGGGGCTATCAACCCTGTCATAAAACCAGTTACTGCTCTAGCACCTGTACTTATAGCATATACAACACCACCATTCAGATCTGTTGCTTCATTTAATGGTATTGATGTGCCATTAGTTACTGCTAAAGTAGGAATTCTTTCTACTACCCTTCTCTGAAGCGTTTTGGCATATTGAGAAATAACGAGTCCGTTTATCTCTCTTCCCGCAAGAGAAATAATCTGCCCATCAGGAGTTTCAAGCTGATTAATTGACACTTTAATTTGACCATTTTTATTGATTGGACGTATTCCTGGACGACGTACTTCAATAACTTGACCTGTAAGTATACTGCCGCTTGGAACAACTATATTTTCTCCAACTATAAGGTTTTCAACTACTTTTGCAGAAAAAGGCTCGCCAATATTTGTTGTCTTCGTATCTAAGTATGTTCTGGATATTGCTAATAATTTATCATTTACAACATCTTCCGTTAATTCATATTTTTTTAATTCAGGTTGTGCAGATAGTTTCCCGGGGGCTACTTGTGCATAGCTTTGATTGGCAAAATTAGTATGAACTACAGATAAAAATAGCAATAAAAAGACGAAAAACCTAACCATAACTCCTCCCTGTAATTTGTAATTAATTATTCTCAGTAAACTAAAAAGTTAATGTTTTACTAAATATCTTTTAAATAAATTAATCCAGATATACGAATAATCAATTAGACATAAGGGTTATGTGGTAGAGGAATTCAGACTTATTAATTTTCTAATCTATGTATATAACAGTAGTGAAATTATTAACAAGTTGAAGACATTTTATAAAAAGGTATAATGATAAAATAGAATAGCTAAACTATAAAAAGGGTAGGTGAGTGCAAATGAATTCACGCAAAAATACAAAAGGTCAAAATCTTGTCGAATTTCTTGCAGTAGGCTCTATCTTTTTAGCCTTATCGCTTGCAGGACTATATTATTTTGGCGATGCGATAACTTCACTCTTTACAAATAACAGCTCTACAACAATGTTTAAAAACACTACATCATCTAACCGAACGGCATTGGATCCGGATAATTAATATCTAACTAAAATGAAAACTTTGTAAATCTCATACAAGATTTTTAAAAAATGAAAAAATCTTATCAGTTATAGTATGTATAGCTGCACCAATAAATATCCCTGCAAATAACGGAAATGTAAATGGGATAAAACCGGATAAATCTGTATTTACAATAGCCTGCACTATTTGGGGTGACAAAGAAAATAAAAAATTACTGCTAAACAAATAATCTATTAAAGATAAGGTTAATAAAAATAGCAGTGTCAGTGCAAATAAAAGATAAACAAACCTAAATATAGGGCCAAAAACTAAGCCATGCGTAAATCTTGATCTATGAGCAAACAATTTCATATAAGGGATCCAAATCCATCTAAAAATGCCCCATCTTTTATATTGTTTGCTTTGTACATCCAGATCAGGACCAAACATTAACTGGCTAAAAACTGCCGCAAATGTAAGGGCATAGACTTGTTCAGGGCCTAACTTAAGTACATAGCTGCCTGTTAAAAAAACAGGTATTATTGATAAAAAAGTTATATTATCGTGCATTTTTCCAGATGGCATAATGAAAATCCAGTCATACAATACTAACTATCTTAGTACCTCAAAAGGTACTATATCATTTATTTTACCATTTACAAGAATATCAAGCTCATAATCTCCGATGGGCCAGCCTTTTTCTGGCCTTTTAAGGGATAAAAGCACATTTTTTGACCCTTCTATTGTAAATTTTAATAAGTTAACAGGTAATTTTTGATTATCAGATGTAATGTAATACCATATCACTTTGACATCTGTGTCTCTAGCAGCATCTGCTATTTGCAAAGCTGCATAAATATAATTAGTATTCGTATTAAAAAAGTTTTTTGCATTTAAAACAGTTTTATTTTTCTGATCAGCTTTATCTGATAGTGTTATCAATCCAATTATTCCTTTTCCCTGATAAGGTTCTTGCAGTGCTGCAAGTTCTTTTCTGATCTGGTCATTACCAGGCTCATCAGGCCTGATAGAGATATAATTAGCTAAACTTTCTGCTGCTTTTTTTTTATTATGTAATGTTTTATAGGCTAAACCCAAATTATAATAAGCATCAGCATATGAGTCGTCAATTAATACTGCTTGTTCCCAAGAATTAATGGCTTTATTTAAATTCTTATTTTCAGCATATGCAAGACCTAGATTGTAATACCCTATAGCCAGATCAGGATATTTATTTATTAATTCATTAAAACTTTTAATCGCATTAGTATTATCGCCGGATTTGACCTGCGCAATTCCTTTATTTAATAATACTTTAGCATTTTGGGAGATTTTATTTTCTTTCTTAAACCCGGTTCTGGAATTATTTGCATCTCTACTGCCCTGATTAAGCATGCAGCCAGTCAGTATAAAAATACATAAAATACTAGTTATTAAGATTTTTTTCATATTAGCTTTTATTAAAAAAATTTTATAAACCCTTTTGAATTCTAAATATTAAGAAAGATAACAAAGAATTTTTCATATTCACTAAAATTCTAAACATTGAAATAACAGGATTATCTATCAAGTACAATTGTAAAATTTATCTGCGGATTTAGCAAATTGTAAGGAAAAATTAAGTATTAATTTTATGTTAGTAGTATTCTATTGTATAATTCAAATTTAGTTTGGTGATAAAATCACCTAACTCAGGTTAACGACTAATATGCAGGAATACAGCTTAGCGTGGTATTCAACAAATGGGGTGAAAATTGACAGTAGCAATATATCCTGGAAGCTTTGATCCTATTACAAATGGTCACCTCGATGTACTGCACCGTGCATCAAAGCTCTTTGATCATGTTATTATTGCAGTCTTGATAAATCCCTCAAAGACCCCTTTTTTATCTATTGATGTTAGAATGAATTTAATAAGGGAATCAATCACAGATTTAAAAAATGTGGAGGTTGATAGCTTCGAAGGGTTAACTGTTGACTATGCTGTAAAAAAAAATGCTAAAGTATTAATTAGAGGCTTACGAGCAGTATCTGATTTTGAGCACGAAATGCAGATGGCACAGATTAATAAAACGCTTAATACTGAAGTAGAAACTATATTTTTAGTGCCAAAAAGCGAATACAATTTTCTTGCATCTAGCCTTGTAAAAGAAGTATCATTATTAGGTGGAGATGTCTCACAACTTGTACCGGAAGTAGTTAATAAATATCTAAACACAATAAAAAAGGGAAATTTGAATCAATAAAGGTGAGGTAATAAAGTATGACCGTAAGTAACATTTACAAATTACTGGACAAAATGGAAACAGTGATGTTAAAGGGTTTTCCACTACCAGCTGCATTAGTAATAGTAAATCACGAAAAAATTATTGATACGTTAGATAAAATCAGAGCCTCTATCCCCGGGGAAATCCAGGAAGCTCACAATATTATCAAAAGACGTGATGATATTCATTTAGAAGCACAGAAAAAAGCTAATCAAATATTAACAGAAGCTAAAAATCAGGCTGAAACACTCTTATGCGAATCCGAACTTCTTAGAGCTGTTCAGGCTGAAGCAGATAGGATTCGTCAACAAGTCATTAATGACTGTGAAATCATGAAAAAACAGGCTTATGAAGATGTTGAGTCAATAAGAGCAAATGCTATAAATGAAGCTATTGCTGTTAGAGAAGGTGCTGATAAGTATGCAGAAACTGTTTTAACCAGTCTGGATAGAGATTTATCAGAATTACACGGAATAGTCAGAAATGGCCAAAAACACCTCTCTAAGATCAAAGCTGACTCAATTGCAGCAATGACATCACAAAAGACTAGATCTCAGTTTAGTTCTCAGTTAACAACTCAGAAATAGCTTCGTAATAGATGACTTAAAAGTCACTAAATAACTTTAATTGTAACTATAGTATTGCTGCCTTGTTCAGAAATATAAAGCATGCCAGCTTGATCAAGGTACAAATAATACGGTTTATTAACACCCTTAAGGATAACACTGGATTTTCCTTCGGGTGTTATTTTTATAATCTGATTTGCCAGATAGCTGGCGACATAAATGTTATTGGTAGAGTCAACTACAAGGCCAATTGGCCCGCTTATTAATGAACCCTTAGCTACAACATAACGTTTTCCATCAGGTGCAATTTTTATAACAGTATTAGCTGTATAATTTGCTACATATAAATTACCGTAACTGTCTTTAGCTATACCTGTAGGGCCTTGCAATTCCTTAAAGATAGATTTATCTTTAACACTAATATTACTTAAATCAACAGGCCTTGTATTAATTAGTGCTTGTTTTTTCTTGTTATATTCCTGCACAGCTTTCTTGTATAATTCCAGTGACTCCTGATATTTTGTGCTATTTGCAGGTATAAGTTTCAAATAACTTAATGACTTTTCATAATCCTTCTTTTGGTAATAAATAGAAGCAACTTTATAAACTACTTCTGCATCAGAAGGATTTTTTACAACCACAGCTTCATAATAACTCAATGCTTGATCTTGCTCTCCCATATATTCATATATTGAAGCTAAATTATAGTAGGCATCAATCATAGCAGGATCTATCACTATAGCTTTTTTAAACAAAACAATGGCTTCTTGAAAATTACCATGTTTGCTTACATCAATAGCATCATTATAAATTTGAACTGCTTGGGAATTGTAAGCAAAAGCAGTGCCTGAATATGAAAAAACAGCTACCAGCAATACTAATAGCAATCTTTTAATGCCTTTGACTAAACTCATTGGAATGTCCTCATACTTTTAAACTCTATTCTATATTATTAGTATTATAAGATATTTTCGGACAGAAAAAATAACCCGAATAACCTACTTATTAAATATCCCGTTAGTTCATGTTTATACACACAGTAAAACCTGCATTAATAATTACTGCAGTGAGACATAATATTATTGAATTAAATAAAGCTTTTAATATAATTAGCCAGTTCAAAAATCACTGCACCAAATGCCACTACAGCAAATGTTATTGCAGGAAATAAAATAAATAACACTTTATCCATAACTAACACCTTTATTGATTTTATTAGATTAATATCTTCATTTAAATTTTATCCCAGAAGAAAATAAATAACAAAACTGGATTATTTTCTAAGCAAAGTCTTTATATAACTTGTTTATGCTAAAAATAATATATTTTAAATAATGAATCTATTAGTCAGAATTATAAAGACAGTATACAATTTTATTGAGCATAGAATTTCCATGATTACAAAAAGATAAAGTTATGTATAGAAAAATGCTATATAGATTCATACAAATCGCTTATCTGTATTATTATTTTAAATGGAATTATAAAAAGACAGGAAATAAAAGCTTTTAATTACATAAAGCAGATTGAGAGTTGTTTAGGTTATATATTTTTTCTAAAATAGAGCTACAAAAAATAAATAAAAAATAATAAAGTTGATATTGAAAGGAGAACAATGTGGAGAGAGAAATTGTTGATGTCGTAGTGGTAGGTGCTGGCCCAGCTGGTATAGCAGCCGCAATCACTCTGGCTAAAGCAGGGAAAGAAGTAGTAGTACTTGAAAGAGGCGATTTTTCAGGTAGTAAAAATATGTTTGGCGGTGCAATCTACACACAGCCAACAGCTGAAATTTTTCCTGAATTCTGGAAGTCTGCACCTGTAGAAAGATATAACGTAGAGCATAGATTTGCTTTACTGGGCGATAATGATGGCACAGTTATAGGATATAGAAATCAGGAGCATGCTGAAGAGCCACACTATAATAGCTTTACTGTCTTCAGGCCAAAATGGGACAGATGGTGTGCTGAACAGGCTGAAAAGGCTGGGGCGTTTATCGTTCCTCAGACTCTTGTTACAGAGTTAATTAAAGAGGACGGTAAAATTGTTGGTGTAAAAACTGAACAAGAAGAATTCTATGCCAACATAGTAATAATTGGTGACGGCGTAAATTCACTATTAGCAAAAGAAGCCGGCTTACATCCTGAATTAAAACCGGAACATGTGGCAATTGGCGTTAAAGAAGTCATTCAACTGCCAAAAGAAAAAATCCAGGACAGATTTAATCTAGAAGGCGATAGTGGAGTAATTTATACAATTATTGGTGGTCCTATGCAGAATATGCTCGGATTAGGTTTTGTATACACAAACCAGGATTCAGTAGTTGTTGGATTAGGCGCATCACTGGATGAACTTAAGCATAGACAATTAAAACCATATGAACTTCTCAACCAATTAAAACAACACCCTGTAATAAGACCATTAATTGCAGGCGGTGAATTATTAGAATATTCTGCACATTTAATTCCTGAAGGCGGTTTTAACGCAATGCCTCCGCTTTATACTGATGGAGCAATGGTTGTTGGTGATGCTGCTATGTTAGTAAATAACGTACATTGGGAAGGAACCAACCTTGCAATGCTAAGTGGTAAATTTGCTGCAGAAGCTGCTATTGATGCACTTGAAAAAAATGATTTTACCGCAAATTCATTGTCTCTTTATAAGAAAAAGCTTGAAAATAGCTTTATAATGAAAGACCTTAAAAGTTATAAAGATGTAATGGGCTTTGCTGAAAAGAATTCTGATGCATTGATGGGTTATTACCCGCAAAAATTCAATGAATTCATGAATCAGTTCATTAGCGTTGATAGCATTCCTAAGCAGCACAAATATAAATCATTCATTGGCCAAGCATTAAAAGACAGGTCAATACCAAAATTAGTAGCTGACGTTGTTAAATTTGCGAAACTCGGTGGAGGTGTAATACTAAGATGAGCGAAACTAAAAAATTAATTTCAGAACATATAGATGACAAACTTTTTACAGTAAAATATAAACCTGCTGAATCTTCCCATTTACAGCCCAATCAGGAAGATTGCGTTAAATGCCAGGATAAAGCCTGCACATTTGTATGTCCTGCAAATGTATATTCCTGGGATGAAGAACAGAATAAAACGCTGGTTGGTTTTGAGAACTGTTTAGAGTGTGGTGCATGTAGAATAGCATGCTCATTCCAAAGCCTTTCATGGA